>CAUJKI010000614.1 GCA_963205015.1 Pseudomonadota bacterium | reverse complement strand
TCGTGGCTCGTCGATCAGGAGCGGTATGGGTCCTTCTCAGCCGACGGCGCGCATCATGAGAGCCGATACTATCTGACGCTTCTTTATCTGCCGCCGCCGGAGCATCACGGCCGCGCGGAACGGCTGCTCTACGAGCGCCAGGAAGGCTACAGCGACGAGGCCGATGTCTGGGGCCAGCTTGCCTGGTTCGAGACGGAGACCACGCGGGCGCTGGAGCTCTTGGCGTCGATCTTGCCCGAGGCGGAAGCACTCGACGATGCAGAAACGCTCGCCTATCTGCACGGCACGATCTCGGACAAGCGTCATCCGGTGGCGGTGCCGGCCATTCCGACACACCTCGATGCCATCCTGTGCGATACGCCGTTCCTTGGCGGCGTCGAGCCCAAACTTGGCCGCCAGCATCTGCGCCTGCTCACCGTGACGGGCTTCCCGAACACAACGACACCGGGCCTGCTCGATGCGCTCAATGATCTGGGCTTTGCCTATCGGTGGACGACGCGCTGGATCGCGCTCGACAAGATCCAGGCCAACAAGCAGCTCACGAAGCTCCGACGCCAATGGTTTGCCAAGCGCAAGTCCGTCGCTGCCATTCTGCGCGAAGTCTTGTCCAGCCGCGAGACGGCGCTGGTCGATTCCGATGCCGACAACAAGGCGGCCGATGCGGATGAAGCATTGCAGGAGCTTGGCGCCGATGATGTCGCTTTCGGCTATCTGACGACGACGCTGATCGTCGGCGGCGCCGATCCCAAACGCGCAGATGAAAAGCTGCTGGCGCTCGAGCGCGTCATCAACGGTCGCGGTTTCACGACCATTCGCGAGACCTTGAATGCCGTCGAGGCGTGGCTCGGCTCGCTGCCCGGCAACCCCTATGCCAACGTGAGGCAGCCGATTGTGCATACGCTCAACCTTGCGCACATGATGCCGGTTTCGGCGGTGTGGGCCGGGCCGGAGCGCAACCGCCATCTCGACGCGCCACCGCTGATGATGACCGAGACGCGCGGCGCCACGCCTTTCCGGCTCGATCTCCACAGCGGCGATGTCGGCCATGCCTTCGTCGTCGGTCCGACCGGCTCCGGCAAATCCGTGCTGCTCTCCCTGCTGGCAATGCAGTTCCGCCGCTTCATCGGCGCCCAAGTCGCGATCTTCGATCGCGGGCGATCTGCGCGCGCAGCCTCCCTCGCCATGGGCGGCGAGAGTATCGAGCTGGGCCTCGAGGGCACGCTGTCCCTCCAGCCGCTGGTGCGGATCGACGAGCCCGGCGAGCTCGCCTTCGCTCTCGAATGGGTCAGCGGTCTCGTCACCAACGAAGGCGTGACCATCACGCCCGAGATCAAGGATGCGCTGTGGACGGCCCTGAAGAGCCTCGCCTCGGCGCCGAAAGCCGAACGCACGCTGACCGGTCTCGCCGTGCTCGTGCAGTCGAGCGCCTTGAGCCAGGCGCTGGCGCCGTACACGCTCGAAGGCCCCTATGGCCGTCTGCTCGACGGCGCGACCGAGAATCTGGCGCTCACCGATGTTCTGCATGTGGAGATGGAACCGCTTATGCAGCACAAGCGGCTGATCCCGCCGGTGCTCACCTATCTCTTCCATAGGCTTGAAGCCCGCTTCGACGGCCGGCCGACGTTGCTCGTGCTCGACGAAGCCTGGACTTTCCTCGACGAGCCGATGTTCGCAGCCCGCATTCGCGAATGGCTGAAGACCCTGCGCAAGAAAAACGTCGCGGTTCTGTTCGCCACGCAGTCGCTCGCCGACATCGAGCGCTCGGCCATCGCGCCGGCGCTCATCGAGAGTTGCCCGACGCGCATCTTCCTGCCCAATGACCGCGCGCTCGAGCCGCAAATGCGTGCCGTCTACGAGCGCTTCGGCCTCAATGGCCGCCAGATCGAGATCCTCGGTCTCGCCACGCCGAAGCGCGACTACTACGTGCAGTCGGCGCAAGGCAACCGACTGTTCGAGCTCGGTCTTGGCCCCATTGCGCTGGCACTGACTGCCACCTCGTCGCCGGATGATCAAAAGCTCATTGATCGCGTCATCATGGAAGCTTCGGAGTCCGGCTTCGCGGATACGTTCCTTCGTGCCAAGGGACTCGACTGGGCCGCCCATCTGCTGACATCCTTTCCCGGCGCACCACGTCCGCGGCCCACGCCGCCACCGCTGCCGCGCATCCTGCCGACGGCTCCGCCACCGCGATCCGACACGCCGGAAGCGGTAAGAGCGCCGGAGCCGGTGCCGACAGCATCAACTCGCAACGATCCGCTGGAGCATCTAGCGCCACTCCCCTTAACGGCCAAGCCCAACCGCGCGGCACGCCGGCGCGCGGCACGCGGGGTTCTCACGGCGATCGCGCTGACGCTCCTAGCCAGCACTGCCGTCCCGCCCGGCGCGCATGCCCTGACCGTGTTCGATCCCGCGAACTACCAGCAAAACCTGCTGTCGGCCGTCCGTGCGCTGGAGCAGATCAACAACCAAGTTCGGGCCTTGCAGAACCAAGCCCAGATGATTTTGCGCATGGATCAGAACTTGACGCGCCTCGGAAGCACCCTGTCTCCCGATCTCCAGCGCACCCTGGCCGCAATCCAATCCCAGCTCCGCACCGGCAACGGTATCGCGCTGACGCTCCAACAGACGCAGGGCACTTACGAACGCCTCTACCCGGCCCAAGTCTCGAATGCGCTCACGTCAGATGGCGTGTTGCGCAACGCCAAGACCCGATGGGAGGAGGAGTACGCCGGCCTCAGGCGCGCCGCCCTCCTCCAAGGTCAGATCGTCGATGGCATCGAGACCGACACGCGCCTGCTCGGCGATGCCATGACCCGATCCCGCAACGCCGTCGGCGCACTGGACGCCACACAGGCCGGCAACGAGCTCACCGGTCTCGCCGTCAAGCAGTCCCTTGCGTTGCAAGGCCTGCTCGCCGCACAACATCGCGCCCAAACCGTCAGCCGCGCCCGCGATCTCGCCACCGAGGACGAAGCACGCCAGCGCTTCAAATCCTTCCTCGGCACGGGATCTGGATATTCGGCAAGTCGATGACGATGGAAGGAACCTCGATGTCTACGCAGATAGTCGCTTCGCGAGCGGGGGTCATGTCGGAGACATGCTTCCAGCATGGCCCGCACCCCAGCCGGCGGGGCGCCCGCCGGACCACCCGTCTTTTGCAATATCAGAAAAGGAGGGAGTTTGAGGGACACGTCCCTCAAGCGGGCGCGGGCGGCAGCCCGCTCGCGCAGCGACGCCACCGCGGCCGCCGACGACGATAGCCGCAACACGATCTGCCACCCTGACCATCAGTAACGGCGCACGCGATTTCCGCCGACGGCGGAGCCTTGCCCGGAGCTCGAGAAGCATATGGACGATCTAGCAATTATCGACCAGTTCACAGCGACGTTCAGCCGTTATATCGACAGCGGATTCGGGCTGCTTGCCGGCGACGTCGCATTCCTGACGAGCATTCTGATTGCGATCGACATCACGCTGGCAGGCCTGTTCTGGGCGCTGATGGGCGAGGACAATGTCATCGCGCAGCTCATCCGCAAGGTGCTGTACGTCGGCTTCTTTGCGCTACTGCTGTCGAATTTTCAGAGCCTGGCCGACATCATCTTCCAGTCCTTCGCCGGGTTGGGGCTGAAGGCGACGGGAACGTCGCTGACATCGGCCGATCTGATGCGGCCGGGGTTTGTGGCGTCGACCGGGTTCACCGCGTCGAAACCGCTTCTGGAGAAGGCCGGCGAGCTCATCGGCATTACGACGTTCTTTTCGAACTTCGTGACGATCGCCGTCCTGATGCTGGCCTGGGTGATCGTGCTGCTCGCCTTCTTCGTGCTGTCGGTTCAGCTCTTCATCACCATCATTGAGTTCAAGTTGACGGTGTTGGCGGGATTCGTCCTCGTCCCCTTTGCATTGTTCGGCCAGACAGCGTTTCTCGCCGAGCGGGTGCTCGGAAATGTGATCTCCAGCGGCATCAAGCTGATGGTGCTGGCGATCGTGGTCGGCATTGGCTCGTCGATCTTCGGCACGGTGATGCGGCCGACCGGCGAGGTGACGCTGACGCAGGCGGCGTCCTGCATTCTCGGCGCGATCGCTGTGTTCGGCCTTGCGATCTTCGTGCCCGGTATTGCCGCCGGCCTGATCAGCGGCGCGCCGCAGCTGGGGGCCGGCGCTGCGATTGCGACGACGGCCGCGCTCGGTGGGACGGCGGTTGCTGGCGGCATTGCGACGGCAGGTGCGGCACGGATGGCCGGGCGCACAGCCGGTGGTGCGATCAAGTCGGCTGCGTCGCTCTCGGGTCGTGTCGGCGCGGCCTATGAGGCGGGGGGCGCAGCCGGCGTCGCGCGCGCGACCGTCTCCGGGCCGGCCTCGCGCATGGCGTCATCGGCAACGGCGCCCGTGCGCAATGCCTACCGTCACGGCGCCGCGCAGGGATACCGCGATGCAAGCCCGTCGGGAGAGTCCGGCGGCAAAGGTCCCGATGGCGATGGTCCAGGCGGCAGTGCACCCGCATCCGGACCGCCGGCGTGGGCGCAGAGCATGGCCCGCCGACAGCGCATGACCCAGGCCGGAATGATGGCTGCGCACGCGCTGCGTGAAGGCGACCGGCTAGGCATGAGCAGCGGCCCGGATCTCAAGAACAAGTCGTAGGGGGAGACAGGGATCATGGCCTTCAAGCGATCGACCTTGCGCTACGGCGAGACATCCCAGCCCGTGACGCCGTACCAGAAAGCGGCGCAAGCCTGGGACGAGCGGATCGGCAGTGCGCGCGTGCAGGCGCACAACTGGCGCCTCGTCGCGGTCGGCAGCCTCGGGCTCTCCCTGCTGCTCGCGGCCATCCTGCTTTGGGTTGGGCGGACCGGCGCGGTCGTACCGTACATCGTCGAAGTGGATTCTCGCGGCGGTACGCGCGCCGTCGGCCCAGCGGCTGAGATCTACACGCCGAGCGACGCGCATATCGCCTTTCACCTCTCCCGTTTCGTCGACCATGTGCGCGCACTGTCAATCGATCCGGTCATCGTTCGTCAAAACTGGTTGCGGGCTTACGACTTCGTGACCAACGCGGCCGCAGTCACACTCAACGAGTACGCCCGCGAGATCGATCCCTTCTCGCGCGTCGGTCGCCAGACCGTCGCCGTCGAGGTGACGAGCGTCGTGCGCGCGTCGGACACCTCCTTCCAGGTGCGATGGCAGGAGCGGACCTTCGAGGGTGGAGCAGTGAGGGACACCAAGCGCCTCACGGGCCTCTTCTCGATCGTCATCACCCCACCCCGAACCGTCGACGCCGTGCGCAAGAACCCGCTCGGCATCTACGTGCACGCTTTCAACTGGTCGCAGGACGTCATCACCGGAGAGTCCAAATGAGTAAGTTGCGTTGGGTTGCGACTGTTGTGGTAGCGTCGAGCAGCCTCGGCGCCTGCGCCAGCAGCATCAAGGTGCCTGAGATCCCAATCCTCGACAGTCCGGCCTTGGCCGCACGACGCGAGCCGGAGGCGAAGCCGCCTGTCCGCTATGTCGAGGTGCCAACGCCACTTCCTCTTCCCGGTCAACTCAAACCCGTCGGCAAGGGAGCCGAGAAGGGGAAGGACACCCGTTCGCCATCGGAGCGTGGGCGGGGGCCAACGCCGCGGCGCGCCTCGAGCCGGTCAAGGATGGGTATATCAATGCCATCCAAGTCTATCCCTACACCAAAGGCGCGCTCTACCAGCTCTATGCCGCCGTCAATCAAGTGACGGACGTCGCGCTCGAGGCGGGCGAGAAGCTCGTCTCGGTATCTGCCGGCGACACGGTGCGATGGGTGGTCGGTGACACGACCAGCGGCGAGGGCAAGGACGCCCAGGTCCACATCCTGGTGAAGCCGGTCGGTGCCGATCTTGAAACCAATCTCGTCATCACGACTGACCGGCGCACCTATCACCTCGAGATGCGCTCCAGCGACAAGACCTACATGGCCTCGGTGTCGTGGACCTATCCCGCTGCTGAACTCGTCTCATTGCGCAAGCAGCGCGATGAAGCCGCCGCGTCGCTGGCTTCCGTCGCGGACGCCGGCGTCAACATCGAGCAACTCCGCTTCCGCTATCGAGTCGAGGGCGATGCGCCGTGGAAGCCGCGCCAGGTCTTCGACGACGGCGCCAAAGTCTACATCCAGTTCCCCTCCGGCCTCGCCCAGAGCGAGGCGCCGCCGTTGTTCGTCATCGGCCCCGACGGTAAGTCGGCGCTAGTCAACTATCGCGTGCGCGGCACAACCTACATCGTCGATCGCCTGTTCGCGGCCGCGGAGCTGCGCCTCGGCACGGCGCCGCAGCGTGTGGTGCGGATTGTCCGCACGGACGCCGTCTGGCGGGAGACGCGCTCATGAGCGAGACCGAACCCAACAAGAAGGCCGAGACGGAGAAGGTCGCGCCCGAGACGCTGGAGTTGCGCGCACGGCCGCAGCCGGTGACCCGCATCAACCGCAAGGTCGTGTTCGGCGGCGCGGCCGTCGTGCTCCTGCTGGTCTCGTTCCTGGTGCTGGTCGCGCTGCAGCCGCCCAAGCTCCAAGTCGGCACCCCGCGCGAGCTCATCAACGTTGAGAACAAGCCGATCACGGAAAACCTCGCACGGCTGCCGGCAACTTACGACGGCATGCGCACGGAGCGGTCTCCCGAGCCGGTACGGCCGCCATCCGGAATCCCGCAACTGACTGAGCCTGGCGGAGATCCGATCGATCAGACCGAGCAGATGGAACGCGCGCGGCTCGCGCGCATGGCCGGGCAGGCACGGGAATCCCAGATCTTCTTCCGCCTTCAATTGAAGGCACCGCCGCAGGAGAACGCAGCCCGCACCGAGCCCGGCTCTCAATCGGGGACAGCAACGAGCGCCGGTGACGCTGCTGCGCTGACAGCCCTGCGCACGTTCGACCAGGCCCGCGCACTCGCCGCGAGCAACGTCGAGCCCTCCGGCACGGACGCGACGGAAAGTCTGCGCAAGCTGACGTTCCTCCGCTCGGCCCCGGAGAAGGAGATCTACAATCCCCATGGCCTGCAAACTCCGGCCTCGCCCTATCAGCTCATGGCCGGGACGGTCATTGCCGCCAGCCTTGTGACTGGCCTCAACTCCGACCTGCCAGGCTTTGTCATCGCCCAGGTGACCGAGAACATTTTTGATTCCGTCTCCGGCCGGTTTCTGCTGATCCCTCAGGGTTCTCGTCTGATCGGCAAGTATGACAACGTCGTCGCGTTCGGCCAGGAGCGCGCGCTCGTCGTCTGGCATCGCATCATCATGCCAGACGGCTCCTCCGTCGTCATCGACAGCCTGCCGGCGACCGACACCGGCGGATATGCCGGCCTCGCCGATCAGGTCGACCTTCATACCTGGCAATTGCTGAAGGGCGTCGCACTCGCGACGGTGCTCGGCGTCGGCAGCGGGCTTGTGTTCGGCGGCTCTGGTGACAGCGATCTCATCCGCGCGCTTCAGCTCTCGACGCAATCGACGACCAACCGCGCCGGCCAGCGCCTCGTCGAACGCCATCTCAATGTCCAGCCAACGATCACCGTGCGCCCCGGCTGGCCGCTGCGCGTCATCGTCCACAAGGACATCATCCTGCGCCCCTACCGCGCCGCCCCACCTATCACAGCTAACTGACCAAGGAGAATGAAAGACATGCCCATCATTGGAACCTTCTCAGCCGTCAACAACGGCTACGCTGGCATCTTCCACACGCTCAGCACGAACGCGCCGATAAGATTCCTTGCCAACGACCGCAAGGAGACGGAGAGCGCGCCGGATTTCCGCATCCTCCATGGCAACACTGAGATCGGGGCCGCGTGGCGTAAGACAAAACAGGGCTCCGAGCAGACTTACCTGCGCGTGCGGATCGACGATCCCGCTTGGCCGCAGCCCATATGGGCGATCCTCCTCGAGGCAACAGAGGACGACATTGTCCGGCTGATCTGGCGTCGTGACAAGCCGGAGGGAGCCTGAGCCGATGTCGCAGCCAGACCCACTCGCGATCAGGATTGGCGGGCCGGACGCCGTAAGGCAGCGCCCATGCCTCGAGGACTATCCACTTCGCACGGCGGAGAAGCTCCACTTCGCCGATACCGACTGCAACGGACCTATCACCAATGCCGTATTCGCAGTTTTCTGCCAGAACGCGCGCATGGAACTGCTTCACGATCCGCGCCGCGTTCCGATGCCGATCGACGCGCAGTTCGTCATCGTGCGGCTTGAGATCGACTTCCTCGGCGAAATGCACTGGCCGGGCACGGTCGTGATCGGCACGCGCTGCGAGCGCATCGGCCGCACCTCGCTCATGGTGGCGCAGGCCTTGTTCGTCGATGGGAGCTGCGCCGCCAGCGCCAGGTCGACGGTCGCGCTCATGGATCGCGTGACGCGGCGCGCGACACCGCTGCCTTCCGAAACAGCCTCCGCGCTCCAGGCCTTCCGTGCCGCGCAGGGAAGCAACAGCGTTGCGCCACCCTGCCGGCAAGGACGAGAAGGCTGATCAGGATGGCAACCGCAATGGGATTGGCCCACGACCCGTATTTTCATGTCTCCCATGGCTTCGTCGCGGATCCCGATGATGAGCTACCGCACATTCTGAGCAGGCCAAAGAATCAAGCCGACGAAGCAAGCCATGGCTCGCGCACTTGGTATCTCGTCGTCACGGTCCTGCTACCATTCGCAGCCGGCTACTATCTCAGCTATCTCTATCGCACCATCAATGCGCTGATATCCGGCAGGCTGATCAGCGAGTTCGAGCTCTCGGCCGCCGATCTCGGCATGCTCACGGCTGTTCTGTTCCTGACCTTTGGTGCTGTTCAGCTGCCTCTCGGTGCATGGCTCGATCGCTTTGGGCCACGCCGTGTGCAAGGCGCCCTCCTCTCCATCGCGGCCATCGGCGCCACCGTCTTTGCCTCCGCGCACGATCTCCTCGGCCTGATCCTCGGGAGAGCTCTGATCGGCCTCGGCGTCGCCGGCGCATTGATGGCTGGCCTCAAGGCTCTCGTGCTGTGGTTTCCCACCGAGCGCATCGCACTCGCGAACGGCTGGCTCATTGCCTTAGGCACGCTCGGAGCCGTTACGGCAACCGCGCCAGCTGAGATACTGATCGCGTCGATCGGATGGCGCGGCTTGTTCATGCTTCTGACAGCCCTATCGGCCATCGCGGCACTTCTGATTCTATGTTTGGTGCCGAAACGTCCCGCACTCGAACAAGGTGGCGCGACCGCTTCCGGTATGACCATCCGAGCGGTCTATCGGGATGCGCGGTTCTGGCGTCTCGCACCACTCTCAGCGACGACCGTCGGCTCGGCCTGGGCCTTGCAGGGCCTATGGGCCGGACCGTGGCTTGCCGATGTCGAGGGACTCCCACGTCATGATGTCGTAGTGCACCTGCTGGTGATGTCACTTGCGTTGAGTGCGTCCGCACTCATCCTGGGGACCGCTGGCGATCGGCTCCGCAGACGGGGTGTTCCTCTGTCGTCGACTCTAGCCATCGCGACGAGCCTTGCCTTGCTGGCGCAGCTTGCATTGGTACTGCGCTGGCCGGTTCCGACCTGGGTCCCATGGATCGCAATCGCCGGCATGGGGGCCGGCACGGTCTTAAGCTTCGCTATCCTTGCAGAGCAGTTCCCCAAGACGGTATCGGGCCGCGCCAACGGCGCGCTCAATCTTCTCCACATCGGTAGCGCGTTCACCGTCCAGGTGTCCGTCGGACTTATCGTGGATCTCTGGCCGATCGAAGCCGGACGCCACCCGCCCGTGGCCTATCAGTCTGCGCTCACCATCAACTTCGTGCTGCAGGTCGCTGCGTTCCTATGGTTCGTGCGACCGAGGCGACGCGCAGTCTTCGCCAGGGATTTTTCTGCCCATCCCATTCACGCCCTAGCCGGCAATCTCGGCGTCCCGCCCGCAGTCGCCGTTCCCTATCTACAGGCGCGTCAGGATTGGCAATCGAGACAGGTGATCGCGCGGCGCCAAGTGGCGTCGTGGCGCTTGGCGGCGCTGATCTCCATCGTGATCACGGCTGCGATCAGTTCGGCGTTCCTGTTCCCGACAATGTTGGCACCGGCGGCAACGTACGCGGAGCTCGCATCGCGAGGGCGTGCCAATGCGCTGGCGGCGCAGGTCATGCCCACACTCATGGCCAATCACCCATTTCCGACGCACCGCAGGGAGTAATCATCACAATGACAACCGACCGGGACGCCGGCACAGCTGCAAATCCGCCGTCCGACGACCTCTTCTGGAGCCTCAAGACCGTCCGTCAGAAGACCGGCCTGTCATCGGCCACCATCTACCGCTACATGGCGCTCGATCTGTTCCCCGCACGGCGCAAGCTCGGCCCCAATCGAGTGGGCTGGCTCGCATCGGAGGTCAAGGCATGGGGCGAGAGCCGGCCCGAGCCGAAGGGTTAGCCTACGCAAGGCGAGGTCGTTGCCTGCTTCAGGCACGCACCGATGTAGCTCTTTGACATTGTGAATTCCGCTTCCGCTATCTTCTGCGGATCGAAACTCACTCAAATCTTCCCAAGCGCTGCGACTCGGGTATCCATTCCACCCATGGAATAAGCATTGACAATATTCCATCCATGGAATATATGAGCGATGAGCTGGAACGTCGAATACACGAACGAATTTGGTGATTGGTGGACCACTCTCACTGACGGCGAGCAGGAAGATGTGACGGCTGTCGCTGAGTTGCTCATGGAGCATGGGCCGGCATTACCGTATCCATACTCGTCCGGTATCGAAGGATCACGGCATGCCCATATGAGGGAGTTGCGGGTCCAGAGCGGAGGCAAGCCTCTGAGGATCTTCTATGCTTTCGATCCGACGCGCGCAGCGATCCTGCTTATTGGGGGCAACAAGACCGGCAATGATCGCTTCTACAAGAAGATGATCCCGTTGGCCGACCGCCTGTACGATGAGCACATCGAAGAGCTGAGGAAGGAAGGATTGATACCATGAGCGGCCGTCGTCCTTTCAAGGAGCTGACCAGGAGGTTCTCCAAAGAGCGCAAGAAGCGCGTTGCCGAGCGCGTCGTTGCCCTCAAGGCCGAGATGCCGCTTGCCGAACTCCGCCAAGCGCGAGAGCGCTCGCAGGAAGAACTCGCCCGGGTACTGAAGGTCAATCAACCCGCTGTAGCCAAGTTGGAGAAGCGGGCTGACATGTATGTCAGCAATCTACGCCGGTATATCGAGGCGCTCGGAGGGACGCTTGAGATCACGGCGAAGTTCGCCGACGGCAGTGTGACGATCACGAACTTTAGCGACTTGGACGACCTACCGGAAGAATCGGGATCTCGGCGTTCGGCATGATTACGGGCGTGCTGGCGCCTCATCTTGGCCTGCCGGACTGACGATATCACTGCGATCCGTGCCGAGACGCGTCTTTGGCTTTAGCTCTTTCTGTAAGTCGTCGTTTGCCGTGCGCGAAGTCTGCCCACCACTACAATAGCTCGCCCATTCGCCCATCAGCTCACGTCGCTTCTTGAGCAGATCGCCCCGGCGATAGGCGGCCTCGACCTTGTTGTCGATGGTGTGCGCCAAAGCCTTCTCAACAACGAAGTCGGGAAAGGCCGTCTCTTCTGCGGCCCAGTCGCGGAAGGAGGAGCGGAAGCCGTGCGCAGTAACTTCAAGCTTCATTCGACGCAACGCCATGAGGAAGACCATGTTGGACAGCGGTTTGCCGCGTTTCCGGCTTGGAAACACAAGCTTCTCATCCTTGCCGCCAAGCTCCAGCGCCCGCTTCAAGATGGCCACGGCACGCTTGGACAAAGGTACGACGTGCTCCACGCCTGCTTTCATGCGCTCGGGCGGAACGGTCCAGATTTCTTGGCTGAAGTCGATTTCCTCCCGGCGGGCAGGAAGGACCTCGTTGGTTCGAGACGCGTTCAGAATCAGGAACTCAAACGCCAGCGCGGCCATATCCTCACTCGATCGGCCCTGAAGCCGCTTGATAAAGGCTGGCACTTCCCCATAGGGCATCGCCGCAAAGTGCTCATTTCGATCCGGCTGCTTGGGCAATCCACGCTCGACACCATCGACGGGGTTGGCACCGGTCAGGCTGTGAGACACCCGCACCCAATCAAGGACAGCGCGGATACGTTGCCGCAATCGACGCGCCGTTTCCGCTTTGGTAAGCCAAATCGGTGCCAACACCTTCAAGACGTCCGCGGTCTCGATCTGATCAGCCCGACGGTTGCCGAGCACCGGAAACGCATGCGTCTTCAGCGACGTGAGCCAGGCCGCGGCGTGCTTTTCATTCTTCCAGCTGCTGAGCGTTTCAGCGTGCACCGTCTCCGCGGCCTTCTTGAAGGTCGGAATAACGGCCCTGGCCTTTCGCCGCTCGGCAACAGGATCCCCGCCCTCGCGCGCAAGCCGCCGCATGTGGGCCGCAACGACACGGACATCCCCTAAAGAGGCGTTCCGCGCGCCACCGAGCCCGATATCGCGCCGGCGACCGTGCACGATGATGCGCAATATCCATCGCCGCGCGCCGGAACGGTCAATCTCAAGATAGAGACCGTTTCCGTCAGCATGACGCCCTGGCTTCTTCAGATTCCGTACGGCCGCCGGAGTCAGCGCATTGACGGGGTGTTTGCGGCGCTCCTTCACGCGATCCTCGGTCCAAAATCCTACCCCACATTTTACCCCACATTTTCTCTGAGAAGTCGAGAGAAAGAGTGAGGCGACTGGAGAAGAGGCTACCAGAGGAATGCGGCATATTATTGAATTTCATCAGTTATTTATGAGCGATACGAGAGAGCCTGAGACAGGTTGAAAAGCTGCGTTCGATTCCCTCCCTCTCCGCCATCACGCTTTCCCCTTCTCGAAAACACTCCAACACCTTGAAAGGCAAGGTAGTTTCCGGGGTTCTAAATCCCGATTTCCGACAATAGCTCAGACGGTCCGCAAAGGTCAGTTTCAGGACCAGTCTGCGGTGCGCGTGAGAGCCGGAAAGCCAGAGTTGTGAAGGGTTTGCGAGGAACGACATGGCGAGTTCGAACAACTTCTCGAATGTGCCGCGCGTGCTTCCGCTTGTGAGCTTCTTTTCCTCCAACACCAGCTTCTCGCGTTCGAGCCTGGCGATCTTGCCCTCGTAGGCGGTAATCACGGTGGGACTCGTCGCTTCGACGATACGTTCCAACAACGCGTCGATCTGCTTCTCGAGGTTCTGGATGTCCTGCGCGAAAGTCTTGGCGAAGGCGCGGGCTTGGACGAGGCGCTGATCCCAGCCATGCTTGAACAGCGCCCGAACCAGCGCGAACAGCGAGGGTGCGGGCGTCAATTCGGCGAGCAGCGCAGCGAATTCGACTTCCAGCTTGTCGCGGCGAATGGACTTGCCCTTCTCCGGGCAGGCTCGGTTGAAACACAAGTAGTAAGGATGCCGCTCCCCGGTTTTGCTGCGCGACCATGAAGCGGTCAGCGGCTTTTCGC
>CAUJKI010000613.1 GCA_963205015.1 Pseudomonadota bacterium | reverse complement strand
GGGGCCAACTTCGATCGTTCCCGCGCCGTCGGCGCGCGGATCGGCGTAGGTATTCAATCCAACCTCCGTCAGCAAGCCAGGAGACTGCGCGACGCACTCTCGCAGCAGACGGAACAGCAGCCCCATCGGATAGCAGTAGGTTTCGATACCGCCCTCAATGGCGAGGCGCACCAAATCAGGCGTATCGCGCCCATTGAAGGTCGAAGTGATCAGCCGCCTCATGAGGCCGGGATGAATGAGATGCTCGAGACCTGTGGGGGCCGAGGCCGGCCATCCGGCACGGTTGGGGCAGAAAATGGTCAGGTCGCGCGGCGCGCCGCTGGCTTTGTACGTTTCACCCAGCGCCCGCAGCAATCGCTCCGGCACGACCATCGATACGATGCCGGATATGGCGAGAGTCTGACCGCTGCCGATAAGTGCTGCTGCGGCATCGGCCGAAATGCGCTTGTCTCGGCCAAAACTCGTGACGCCCATTGCCTTCCCCCTGCGCACGCGCAGTTGCGCTCACTTTCGATCATGCCCGCTGCGCCGTGTAGCGCCAAAATGACGGAGCGTTTGCGTGATCAAAAAGTATCGCCGAGGTGGATATACGTCAACTTCAATCAATACCAATCATTATCGGCCAACGGAGGCGCCGAGTCGTGAGAACTGGCGCCGCCGACGATTCGCAAGCGCGCGCCGTGGGCCGCGATGATGTCGCGATCAGCCGCGGAAATTCCTTCATCTGCAATGACTTCATCAATCTCGCCAAGCGAGCAGATATCGCAGAAGGCCGGACCGCCGAACTTCCAGGACTCCGCCGGTAGGATCGTATACTGCGCAGCTTCGATCATCCTTCGCTTGAGACTGACGATCTCGAGAGATGTGTGACTGAGGCGGCCCTTCGAGATTGCCTGCGCGCTGATGATGGCGATATCGACATGTAGACCGCGAAGGAACTCAATGCCGGGGTCGCCGACCAGGGTAAAGGTGCCGGACTTCCTCGTGCCGCCGATGACGACTAGCTTCACGAGGTCGGATTTCGCGAGGATCGAAGCCACTTTGATGCTGTTGGTGATTGCCGTTATGCTGAGCTGACGCTCCACGACGCGCCGGGCCGCCTCGTCGCAGGCAAGGCCGGAGTCGAAGATCACATGTTGTCCATCCTCGATCCTCTCGCCAGCCGCGATGCCAAGTGCGCGCTTGTCCGGATTCCCGCGCACGCGCTCGACGTCTATTGGTTGCGACGCGCCGCTCGCCGTCGGGGGCGCGGCAAAATCCACTATCGAGGCGCCGCCACGCGAGCGCCGGATTAGCTGTTCGCTGGCGAGCTGATCGAGATCCCGGCGGATTGTGGCGACCGAAGCGCCCGCGCGCTCGGAAAGCTGCTGCACTGACGCGGCGCCCTGATCATAGATGACATCCAGGATCAGCTTCCTGCGTTGAACGGGGATCATCGCTGCGATCTTCTGCTCAGCTTCCGTGCCCATAGGCCGAAATTCCCATCTAGGAGCCAGCCCGTATTCCACGTCGAGGCGGCGCGTCAACATGAGGCGCTCCACAATTGGCGTCAATCGGACATGCGCGATCACGCCTCTAAAAGCGATTGCATTTGATCTATTATGATCAATAATGATCCATTCTACGCCTAGGCGCCCGACTTTGATCCACCGCGTTCAAAGGAAGGCGGGAGCAGAAACACGCAACCATTGGGGAGTTACACGGCAGTGGCCATAATCAATCACGCACGTGCTCGTTTGGAGCGCGGCGAGGTGGCGCTCGGGATCGGCCTCAGACAGGCGCGCACGTCCGACATTGCCGCGATCGCGGAGGCTTGTGGGTTCGACTGGCTGTTCATCGACCTTGAGCACAACTCGATGTCTATCGACACGGCGGCGCAGATCTCTGCGGCCGCGCTCGGTCGAGGCATCACGCCGCTCGTGCGCGTCCCCGATCATCAGGCGTTCCAGTCGAGCCGCGTGCTCGATGCGGGCGCGATGGGCATCGTGGCGCCGCATGTGGAAACGGCGGCGCAGGCTCGCGCGATCGTACGCAATTGCAAGTATCCCCCACTTGGTACGCGCTCGCTCGCAGGCGCAGCACCACAACTCGACTTCGGCGCGGTGCCGATACCCGAAGCTATCAGGACGATGAACGAGAGCATGCTCGTCACGATCATGCTCGAGACGTCCGCTGGAATTGAGAACGCCGAAGAGATCGCGGCCGTCGAGGGTGTCGACGTGCTTCTGATCGGCACCAACGATTTGTGCGCTGATATGGGCCTGCCCGGGCAGTTCGGTCACGATAAGGTCGTCACCGCCTACGAGCGCACGATTGCGGCAGCAAAGAAGTATGGCAAGCATCCCGGCATGGGCGGCGTCTACGACGATGAGCTCATGCGGCGCTACATCCAGATGGGCGCGCGCTTCATTCTCAGCGGCTCGGATCTCGCGTTCCTCATGGCAGGCGCCAGGAGCCGGACGGGCTTTCTCCGCTCGATAAACCTCCGATAGGTCGTGCCGTGTCAACTTCTGCATCACCCGCACTTGTCACGGTGGATCGCGATGGCCCGATCGCGGTCGTCCGCATCAACCGCCCACCGCTGAACCTCCTCAGCCAGGATGTTCGCCAGCAACTGGGCGACGCGTTCTCCGCGCTCAGGCGGGACGATGCCGTGCGCGTCGTGGTGTTCGCCTCGGGCGGCAAGAACTTCTGCGCCGGGGCTGACATGAAGGAGTTTCCTCTGCGCTTCGATCCGGTCGTCGCCGAGACGCATTGGCATCGTGCCTATCGCATGACCCTGAACGTACTGACGCTCGAAAAGCCGACCATCGCTGCGATCGAGGGCGCGTGTTTCGGCGGCGGCATGGAGTTGGCGCTGAGCTGCGACAGACGCATTTGCGCACAAGGTAGCAAGCTCGGTCTTCCCGAGATCAATCGGGGCATCTATCCCGGCAGCAGCGGGATGCTGCTGCTCGCCGATCTGATCGGCCGACAGCGCGCGAAGCAGATCATCATGGACGGCGCCCCGCTGACGCCGGCGCGCGCGGCCGCTGAAGGTGTCGTCGATGAGATCTGCCCGGACGGCGATGCGCTGGAAGTTGCGCTGGCTATGGCACGGAAGCTCGCGGGCCAATCTCTCGCCGGCCTATCGGCGATCAAGCGCCTGATCGATGCTACGTTCATCGAACAGTTCGTCGCGCGCGCGGAAGCAGAACGACAGGCGTTCATCGCCTGCTACCAGACCGCAGACGCCCGGGAGGGCAATCAGGCATTTTTCGAGAAGCGGGAGCCGAGCTGGCGGCACCGCTGACCGCCTCGCCTCGTTTGCTGCCGCACGCACAAAGGATCGATGCATGACACAGACACAAGTCCAGCCGCCCGCCCTGCCCTTGTCAGGCGTCCGGGTGCTCGACCTTACGGTCATGGTGGCAGGCCCCATCGGCACGCTCCTGCTTGCCGACCTCGGCGCTGACGTCATCAAGGTCGAGGAAGCGGCCGCTGGCGACCTCTCCCGCAATATGGGCACGATCTTCGTGAACGGAGAAAGTTCCCAGTTCCTGTCGAGCAACCGCAACAAGCGATCTCTGCGAGTCGATCTGAAGAAGCCCGACGGCCGTGAGTTGTTCCTCCGCCTCGCACGGAACGTCGACGTGATCACCGAGAATTTCAGGCCAGGCACCGTCGATCGCCTCGGGATCGGCTATGAGGCTGTCAGCGCCATCAATCCCGGAATCATCTACGCGAGCCTTTCAGCGTTTGGCCAGACCGGGCCTTATGCAGCCCGTCCCGCCAACGATCCGATTGTGCAGGCGCTGAGCGGTGTGATGGATTCGACTGGCGAAGCGGATGGCGAACCGACGCGCGTATCCTTCCCGTTCACGGATGTCGCCTCCGGCATCACCCTGGCATTCGGCGTCGTCAGCGCATTGCATCATCGCCTCCGCACCGGGGTGGGGCAGCGGCTCGACCTCTCGCTGCTCAATGTCACCACGTTGACAAGCATACCGCGCGATGGCGAGTCGCTGGTGACCGGCGAATCGCCGCAACGGCAGGGATCGGCGCACGGGGCATTTGCGCCTTATCAGAATTTCAAGGGATCGGACGGCACGTTCTTCTTCCTGTCGTGCTTCACCGAGCGCCTGTGGAGTCGCCTGTGCGATGCACTCGGGGAAGAAGACTGGAAGACCGACGCGCGCTTCGGGCGCAACGCCAGTCGCGTAGCGAATCTCCCCATGCTGCAGGCCGAGCTGAACCGGCGCTTTGCCCAGCGAACGACGGATGAATGGATCGTGCACCTTTCCCGGTTCGAGGTGCCGGTGGCAAAGGTCCAGGATCTCCATACCGCGCTCACTGTGGATCCGCAGTTGATGCACAACAAGATTCTCGTCGAGCAGACGCATCCTCGCGTGGGGACCATTCGAACGCTGTCACACCCGGTGAACTTCGATCGCACGCCGGCGAGCTACACGCGCCCTCCACCACGTCTCGGCGAGCACTCGACCGAAGTCCTGCACGATTTCGGCCTCGCTGACTCAGAAATCGCGCGCCTGGTCGCATCACGCGCCGTGCTCGGCATGGACGATTGAGAGAGAAGACAATCCCTCCGCAGGATAGGGCAAGGACGGCAACATCGGCGTTGAAAGGGCTGATTGCAGGCCGGGGAAGCGCGCCTCGCTGCAATGCGGTGAGGGCATTCGGCCATGAAGGCTCGCGAAGGTCTGCGACAAGTGCGACCAGGGCGAGATTCTGGTATTGACACTCGCCGCGCTGACACATTGTATGATTGAATGGCAAACGGTCAGTCTGGCAATGTGGAAATCGCCGCCGTCGCCATCGAGGATTTGACAATCTCGAGCCCGCGAACAGGGCCAATAACGGTTCAGGAGGAAGCTTGATGAGACTTTCCGCTTCAAGGGCAGGAAACCC
>CAUJKI010000612.1 GCA_963205015.1 Pseudomonadota bacterium | reverse complement strand
GGCCAGTCGCTGTATCCAGAGAAATATAACAATGAGCGGGATGATCTGGCAATGCTGGCTGCAGGCGCCGCTCCTGCCGCGGCATTAGGGTCGAGGATCCGCGGGGCGGGGTCGAGGCGGTCGTACGTCACATCCTTGTTTAGAGCGCATATAAGGCCTGACCAGACCGGGAGAGGGGGCAGAGAGGGGTGCTCGCAGCCCTGCTCGGGTCGAGCAACTACGCTGCCTTGTTGGCGCAAGGATTCGCTCCGCAGAACCGGCACTCGACTGTCGTGACCTGACTCACAGCAACCTTGAGCAAGCGACGAAGTGCCGATGTCCCTAGCCGTCGCTTAGCAAGGAGCGCCAAGCCTCTCCATGTGATCTGCAGCCAGCTCGAGGCCGGCCAAGATATGTGGAAAGGTGGCTCGGATTGTTGCCGGAAACCAAGGCAGGAGGCGATCCTGCCGCAACCCGTGCCATGCGCGTATTGATTCAATAATATCTCCGGTTTATTCGGCATGACATCCGGAATTAGGAGAAGCTCCATGAGATCGGTTCGTCTGCTCGTCCTGGCCGCCGCCGCGGCCGTACTGCTCGGGCCGTCCGGCTCAGAGCCCGCGGCCGCGCAGTCCTCGCCGCTCGACGCGAAGATCAACGCCTATATCGGGTGCATCAATCGCCTCTCGGAGCGCTCGTACTCCTCGCGCCAGCGCTATTTCAGTTGGGTGGGCAAGGGAGGACCGACGGGTAAGGAGCGGATCATCTACGGCCTCTACACCATCTACGATACGACCGACTGCAAACGTGCGGTCGAGAAGGCCAACGAGCTTGAACCGCGCGATGTGGAGCTCGAAACGGCTGCATCGAACTATGCGGAAGCCGTGGGGGCGCTCGAAGTGCTGCTGAAGGAAGCGGACGATTACTACACGCAGGAGAATTACAAAGACGACAAGATGGCCAAGGGCAGAGCCCTGCATCCTCGCCTCGTTGCGGCATGGGATACTTTTGCGGCTTCGGACCAGAAGCTGCGCGTGACTATCGATGAGCTGCAGGACGCCATGACCGCGCAGCGGATCGCCGAGATCGAGCGGACGGAGGGCGTCAAGGACCGCTATCATATCGAGGCCGTGATGTTGAGTGCCAAGCGCCTCATGCGCGCGCAAACGGCATCGCAGCAGGATGTCAAGGCCATCGCCAAGGCGCTCGACGACTTCGAGGCTATCCTCAAAGCAACAGAGACCTACGCCGACGCCAACAACGATGCAAAGATCGGTTCGAGCTTCATCAGCACAGCAAAGACATACCTGACCACGGCAAAGCAGCTCATGCGCCGTGTGCGGGACAAGGTACCCTACAGCCAGGGTGAGAAAATGATCCTGGACACGGGCGGTGGTGCGTGGATGGTCGAAGGCTCGCCGGCCCGCCTCACGCGGGACTACAATCAGCTCGTGGGCAGCTATAATCGCGGTGCGAGGTACTAATATAGCGCCGCGAACCACGTGAGCGACGCACTGCCGCGGATACGGTGTGCAGGAGGTACCGGTGCTGGACAAGCTGGAGTTCATGATTGCGCTCGCCCGAGAGAAGCATTTCGGGCGCGCTGCCGAGAGCTGCGGCGTAGCGCAGCCGACGCTTTCGCAAGGCATCCAGCAGCTCGAGGAGATGCTGAACGTCTCGCTCGTGAAGCGCTCGTCGCGCTTTCTCGGTTTTACGCCGGAAGGCGAGCGGGTTCTCATCTGGGCACGCCGCCTCGTCGGTGACGTGCAGGCCATGCGCAAGGAGATCATCTCGATGCAGCAGGGGCACGGCGCCCAGCTCTGCATTGCCGTCATGCCCGCAGCCATGCCGATCGTCGCCTCGCTGACGGCGCCTTTCCAGGATCGCAATCCGACTGTCAGATTCACCCTCATTACGCGTACCGCCGACGAGATCATCAATCTTCTGCACGATCGCGAGATCGACGCCGGCGTCCGCTACATCGGCAACGCGATCAGCGGCGATATCGACGAGTTGCCACTCTATGAGGAGCGCTATCTGCTGCTCACGACCGCAGGCGGCCGCTTCGGCGACAGTGACGAGATCGCGTGGGCTGAGCTCGCGGCCTTACCGCTCTGCCTTTTTGCGCCGAACCTGCAGCAGCGGCGGATCATCGATGACGCATTGCGCCGCCGCGGTGTCGAGGTCCGCCCGGCCATCGAGACGGACTCAATTCTGGCGCTGACCACGCATGTGCGTACAGGCCGCTGGGTGAGCGTCGTGTCGAGCCTCGCCTTGAGCGCTATCGATCTTTCAGGCTCGCTACGGGCCGTCCCTATCGTCGATCCGGAGATCGTGAGTACGATCGGCTTGGTGGTTTCGAAGCGCTTTCCACTTCAGCCGGCTATGGCAGCGCTGATGACTGAAGCGCGCCGTGGCTTGATCCACGACGTGCCGGCGGAAGTCTAGGCACCTTCGTCCCGCCGCCTGCGCTGCACTTCAGAAAAGCGCCTCTGCCGAGCGCGTCATCTCGGGGCCGAGGTAGGCGCGCATGCGCTCATCCGCGATCAGCGACCGGAAATCCGGTACTTGCGTGACCGTGCCGCCGGCGACGAACAGGAAGCGTTCGGCGATTTCGCTGAGAATTTCCAGGTGGTAGCTCGCGGTCGGATGCAGGCACAGGAAGACGAGGCGGCCTTCCGCGCGGAGCTTGCGGAAGAAGTCAAGCATGAAGCCGATATAGCCGTCCTGGGTATTGAACTGCGGCTCATCGAAGAGGTGTACGACCGGGCGTTCGGTGGGCGAGGACGCGAGAAAAGCTGAAGGCACAAGCTTGCGGAAGCGACGCACCTGATAGGATTGGTGGTAGTGGATGGCAAGGCGATCGCGCTCCGCGTATTTCACGCGGTGGATGTCGGTGCCCGCGACGAGGACGCGCCCGCTAGTCGGCACATTCGATCCCGTCATCATCTCGAAGAGTGTGGTCTTGCCGGCGCCGTTGGGCCCTACGACGCCGACGATGCCGGGACCATCGATGCTGAGGTCGGCTTCGAGTTTGAAAGTTGGTTGGCGCACGAGAAGGCCGCGTGTGTAGACCTTGCGGAGGTTCTGCAACGCGATGATCGGTGTGCCGGATGCGGTCGTCATGATCAGACTCCGAGCAGGCGCTGGCGCAGCGTGTCGTCGTCACGCAGCGTCGTCGCATCACCCGACCACGCGACAGTGCCGCGGTCGAGGACAACCGCCCGATCCGCGACGGAGAGCGCGATCTCTGCATTCTGCTCCACGACCACCGACGCAATGCCTTCCTGCTTGAGCCGCCGCACGGTCGCGAGTACATCCGATACGATCTTCGGCGCGAGGCCCTGACTGGGCTCGTCGAAGAGCACCAGGCCGGGTGAGCCCAGCAGTGCGCGCGCGATCGAGACCATCTGCATCTCGCCGCCCGAGAGATTCTCGGCCTCGCGATGCATGAGATATTCGAGCGGCGAGAAGATCGAGAACGTCTCGTTGATCGTCCAGGCGCGGAAGGGCGTCTTCTTGATGGCGATCCTGAGATTCTTGGCGACCGTGAGCGTCGGGCAGAGGCGGCGGTCGTCCGGCACCCAGCAGATGCCGGCGCGCGCGATCTCGTGCGTCGGTGCGCGCGTGATATCCGCGGCGTTGAAGCGAATCGTTCCGCGGCGTGGGCGTGTCAGGCCGAGGATCGATCGAATGGTCGTCGTCTTGCCGGCGCCGTTGGCGCCGAGCAGCGCCAAGACCTCGCCTTTGGCCACGCTGAGCGACACGCCGTAGAGCGCCTGCGTCTCGCCGTAGAACGTGTCGATGCCCTGGACTTCGAGGATCATCCGAAGCTCCCAAGGTTCGAGCGCTTCACCCAGGGGTTCTCCTGGAGCTCGCGCGGCGTGCCGCGTGCGACGACCTGACCCCAGTGAATCACCGAGATGCGGTCGGCGAGCGAGAACAGGAAGCGCATGTCGTGCTCGACGGCAACGATCGTGAGCTTGCCTTTGAGCTTTGCGATCAGCTCGGCGAGGCGCGTTGTGCCGTCCGTGCCGAGGCCGGACGTCGGCTCGTCGAGACACAGCACGCGTGGGCGCTGCGCAAGGGCGACCGCGATCTCGAGCGCGCGCCGCTCGCCATAGGAGAGGAGCTTCGCCGAGATCGCCGCCTTCTCGCCGAGGCCGACGGAGGCGAGCACTTCGTTGGCTTCATCGGCGAGGGCGCTGTCGCCGGCAACGGCACGGCGCACGTCGAAGCCGCGCGCGCGGAAAGCCGGTAGCGCGACCATGACGTTCTCCTGCGCGGTGAAATCATTGAAGAGCGTCATGATCTGAAAAGAACGGGCGACGCCCTTGCGGGCAATGGCGTGCGGCCCGAGTCCGGCGATGTCGGCGCCTTCGAGGCGGATGCGGCCGCGGCTCGGCTTCACGCTGCCGGTCAGCGTATTGAAGAACGTGGTCTTGCCGGCGCCGTTCGGCCCCATGATGCCATGCAGCTCGCCTTCGTTGACGGCAAGATTGATCTCCTCGAGAACCACCCGGTCCCCGAAGCGCACATGCACGCCCTCAACTTCGATCAGTGCCATCATCCGCTCCGGGGAGCCGAGCTAAGGACGCGGGACGCCTCCCGGCGTGCTTTCCAGCGTTCCATGAGCAGCTTGGCGCCGCCCGCGATGCCTTCGGGCCGGAAGAGCACCAGCAGCACGAACATGGCGCCGAAGTAGAGCGCCCAGGCATTCGTCATCGCGCCGATCACATCGCGTGCGATGAGGAAGATGATGACACCGATGACTGGTCCCCAGAAACTCACGAGGCCGCCTCCGACCAGCGTCATCATCACGATGAGGCCCGATTGCGCGAGGTTCATGACATCAGGGAATGCCGAGCGTTGCGCCATCGCGAACAGGCCGCCGGCAAAGCCGGAGAGGCCAGCGGATATGACGATGACGCTGAGTTTGTAGAGCCAGACATTGTATCCGAGGTGCGCGGTGCGCGTCTCGCTCTGGCGGATCGCGGACAGAATGCGCCCGTAAGGTGAGTTCACGAGCCGCCACAGCAGCATGACGACCACGGCGAACACCGCGAGCACGAAGTAGTAGAGCGTCTCGTTGTCCGAGATGTCGAAGGAGACAACGCCGAAGGTCGCCGGTAGCCGCAGGATGTTGAGGAGGCCGTCCTCCCCACCTGTGACGCTGTGCCACTTCACGGAAATGGTCCAGAAGATCTGGCCGAAGGCGATCGTCATCAGCGCGAAGTAGATACCGCGCCGGTGCGCGATGAGGAGCCCGACGATGAGGCCGGCGAACGCGCCTGCGAGAATGGCACCGGCGAGGCAGACCCAGAGGTTGGCCGCGATGTTGAATTGCGTGAGGCCGAAGGCGTAAGCGCCGACGCCGAAGAAGGCGCCATGGCCGAACGACGGCAGTCCGGACGTACCGAGAACCAGATTGAAGGCGAGGGCGTAGATCGACCAGATCACAATCTCGACGCCGATGTACGGGTAGAGCCCGATCGCATTGATCCACAGCGGCACGGTGGCGAGCACGAGCCACGCGCCGAGCATGGTCGGTGTAATCAGCCGCGCCTCGCTCGACGAACCGGTCATGAACCCTCTCAAACCTCCAGCATACTCTTCTTGCCGAAGAGACCGCGCGCCCGAATGGATACGACCGCCACCAGCAGCAGGTACATGGAGAGCAGCGACCATTCCGAGGCATAGGCGCCGGAGATGCCGACCGCGAGGCCGACCAGCAGACTCGCGATTACCGCGCCCCAGAAGCTCCCGATCCCGCCGAGTACGATGATGAGGAACGCCGGCACGACGGCATCGACGCCCATATGCGGTCGGATCCCCCAGATCGGCGCCACGACAATGCCGGCGAACGCTGCCAGCATGGTCCCGAGGACGAACACGCCGAGGCGCAGCTTCGAGAGATTCACGCCGAGGGCGCGCACCATCTCGCTGTCGTGCGCGCCGGCCTTGATCATGGCGCCGTAAGGCGTCTTCTCGATGAGCAGCCAGACGAGGCCGATGGCGACGGCGGCCATGCCCGCGGCATAGAAGCGATACCGCGACCAGATCAGATCGCTGAACAGGAAGGCCCCACTCATGCCCGCAGGCACCGGCAGCACGTGGTCGCGGGTACCCCACGTGAGGCGGATGATCTCCTCGAGCACCAGCGCCACGCCGAATGTCAGAAGCAGGCCGTAGAGGGGGTCCTTGCCGTAGGTGCGGCGCATGCAGAGCTCGACCGCGATGCCGACGATACCGGCAAGACATGGCGCGATGATCAGGGCCATGCCGTAGCGCCAGCCGAGCGGGATCTGCAGCCACTGTGCGGCAAGGTCGGCAGGGAGGGGCGGCTTGGGGCCGACGAGCATCAGAGCGAAGTAAGCGCCGAGCGCGAAGAGCGAGCCGTGCGCCAGGTTGATCTGCTCCATGAGACCGATGATCAGCATGAAGCCGAGCGCGATCAGAGCGAGAAGCAGCCCGAGCACCAGGCCGTTGAGCAGATGAGGAAGAAGGTCGAACACGCGGTGGCTATTTCTTGTGGTTCGATCGGCGTGGTATCTGCGCGAAACGCTGAGGCCGACGCGGAACGGCGTTGAGTGCGCTGCGCCTCGGCTGCGCGTCAGGAGTGCGGGGTGGCTGCACCACCCCGCGGGTCGCGAACTATGCGTCCACCGACGGCACTTTGTCGTGGGGGACGAGCTTGCACTTCGTCGGTGCAGCGTCGTCCATGACATCCTTCGGCTCGGCCCAGCTCAGGATCTCGAAGTGATCCGTGTTGTCGCTGGGCTTGGTGTTCTTGCGCGCGAGGTAGATCGTCTGCTGCACCTGATGCGTAACGGGATCGATATAGGCGTCGAAGTGCTGCATGCGATCCTTGGCCGACATCTTGTGGCCTTCGAGCGCCTTGATTAGAGCAATGTTGTTGGTCGAGCCGGCGCGCTCCATGGCGCGGAAGAGCTCGTGCGTCGCAACGTAACCATTGTACGACACGTTGCCCGGCACTGGGATCGGCCCGCCCTTGTTGGCGTCCTGCCACTTCTTCACGAACTCGGGGATGCCGGGCAGATCGATCTTGTGATAGAAGGTCGTGCCGAACACGCCGAACAGGCTCTCCGGCGCGCCCCACACGTCCGGCCAGTCCTGCTGATTGTTGATCCACGCCGGTCCGCCGGCCTGATCGAGCTTGAGCTGCGTGATCTGCTCGCGGAGTGCTTTGTTGTCGTCACCGGCGATGGCCGTGCCGACGACCTGGGGCTTGATCTGCTGGATCTTGAGCAGATAGGACGTGAAATCGCGCGTGTTCTGCGGCACCAGCAGATTGTCGATGATCTTGCCGCCATTGGCCTCGATGAGTGCCTTGGTCGCAGCAGCGGTGGAGTGACCCCACACATAATCGTTCGTGAGCAGGAGCCAGTTCTTGCCAATCGACTTCACGGCGTTGGCGACGGCGGCCTTGGAGAAGTTCGTGCCGTTGCCGTCCCACACGAACTTGATGCGGCTGCAGTTTTCGCCGGCTTCGCTCGGGGCGGAGGAGTTCGTGTTGAAGAAAATGGTGCCGTACTTGTTGGCGACCTGTGTGATGGCGTTGGCAACGCCCGAGTGAAGCGCACCGATCAAGATCGGGCAGTCCTCGCGCGTGATGAAGCGTTCCGCGACGCGCGTGCCGGCCGCCGGGCTCGATTCGGTATCGGCCGTGACCCACTCGATCTTGCGGCCGAGCACGCCGCCCTTGGCGTTCCACTCGTCGATGGCCATGCGGATGGCGCGGTGCTCGTCCTGGCCGCTGTTGCCGAATTGGCCGCTCGCGTCATTCGTCAGGCCGAGCTTGATCGGCTTCTTGCCCTGCGCGAAGGCCCGGTTGTGCTCCCACGGACCGTAGAAGGCGCCGACACCCGCAAGGGACGCCGTCATGAGGCTGCCCTTCAGAACCGAACGCCGGGACGGGCCATGCCCGGCTTTGCCGTTCTTCTTCATCGTCTCCTCCACTGAGATAAGGCTGCTCGCATGTTTGACGGCAGCTCTTGGTTCAGGCATAGAATAATCATTCTATGCGCATTGTGAAGTGAAATAAACAAACCTCGGGCGAGAATCCGGGAGCACCTGTGAGGAAGTCGGCCAAGAGTACAGGATCGCGCGGGAAATCGGCGCCGCAGGGCGCATACGATGCGTTGCGCGAGGGTATTGCGCAGCGCTATCCGAGCCTTTCGGATCGTCTGCGGCTGATTGCAGAATTCGCGCTCGATCACCCGACCGACATGGCGCTCGGGACCGTTGCCGAGGTCGCCCTGCGGGCCAAGGTGCAGCCTTCGGCGATCGTGCGGTTCGCGCATGCCATGGGCTATGGCGGCTTCACCGAGCTGCAGCAGGTCTTCCGCTCACGCCTCGTCGCGGGGGCTGTGCCGAGCTATCGCGAGCGCATCGACGGCTTGCGCCGCGACGGCCGCTTTCGCGACAGCAGGGGACCGCGCGAGCTGCTTACACGGTTCGCCTCCGAGGGGATCGTGTCGCTCGAGAACCTGCAGGAAAGTGTCAACGAGGACGACCTTGCGCGCGCGATCGCGCTGATGGGCAATGCATACACGATCTATGTGCTGGGCCTCGGCGGCTCATTTCCGGTCGCGGCGCACCTGACCTACGTACTGCGCCGGCTTGGGCGGCGTGCCGTGCTGCTCGACGGGCTCGGGAACGTGCTCGCGGATCACGCGCTCACGGCCACGCGCAGGGACGTGGCGATCGCCATCAGCTTCCGCCCTTACAATCCCGAGACCGTTCAGCTCGTTCCAGAGTTCCATGCGCGCGGCGTGCCGACTATCGCCGTGACGGATAGCCTGATCAGTCCGATTGTGAGTGGCGCGGATGTCGTCTTCGAGATTCCGGACATGCCGGAGGCCGTGCTGCGGACCATGGTCGCGCCGATGTGCCTCGTGCAGAGCCTCGCCGTCGGTTTGACGCTGGCGCTGGATCAGCCTGGGACCGGCAGAAGCGGGCTTGGCGGCGAGACGAGCATCTGAAGACTGAAAGCGCCGCGTGACAACGCTCGCGTCCGGTCTTCAGCCGGCCTTTTGCCGCTTCGTCCGCTTCGGGGCTATCGTGGCGCCAGCAACTTCGGCGGGTTTGCCGCTCGCGACGCTTTTCGCGCTGTGGACGAGGTGGACGATCGGCTGCGGTCTGCCGAGCAGGTAGCCCTGGGCCTCGTCGCAGCCCTCGCTGCGCAGAATGACGAGCTGCTGATCCGTCTCCACGCCCTCGGCGAGAACCTTGATCTCGAGCGTCTTGCCAAGGCTCAGCACCGCGCGAACGACGGCCTTTGCCTGCTGGCTGTGCTCCACCTCGTTCATGAACGAGCGGTCGAGCTTGATCTTGTCGAAGGGGAAGTCACGCAGCGTCGAGAGCGAAGAGTTGCCCGTTCCGAAATCGTCGATGGCGATCGTGACGCCGAGCGCCTTGAGCTGGCGCAGAATGTGGAGTGTGCGTGCCTTGTCGGCGATGATCGTCGACTCGGTCAGCTCGAGCTCGAGGCGGCTTGGCGATAGATCGGTCTGGAGCAGCACCTCATGCACTACGCGCGCGAGATCGGCGTTCGCGAACTGCACAGGGGAAAGATTGACGGCGACTTTGTGCGGGATGTTCCAGCCGGCCGCCTCGCGGCACGCCGTTCGCAGCACCCACTCGCCGATCGAGAGGATCGCGCCGGTCTCCTCCGCAATGGGGATGAATTCCGAGGGCGGCACCATGCCATGTACGGGATGGCGCCAGCGCAGCAGCGCTTCGTAGCCGCAGATCTCGCCGCTGGCGACGGAGGTCTGCACCTGGTAGTGCAGCTCGAGCTGATTGCGCTCGATCGCGAGGCGAAGATCCTGCGCGAGCGTGTGGCGGGCGCGGGAGGCTTCCTCCATATGCGCTTCGTAGAAGCAGGTGGTGCGCGTGACGTCGGCGATCGCGCGGTACATGGCGAGATCGGCGTTGCTCATCAGCCGCTCCTGCGTATCGCCATCCTCCGGATAGACGGCGACGCCGAGGCTTGCGCCCGTGACGGCCTGAAAATCGCCGAGGTGGATCGGCGTGAAGAGAACGCCCTCAAGCCGCGCGATGAAATCGAGGAGCTCGCTTTGCTCTCTGAAGCGTTTGACGGCAGCGAACTCGTCGCCGCCGGCGCGGGCGACGAACTCCCCGTCCCTCAGGAGCTGGTTGAGCCTTTGACCAATGATCCTCAAGGCGGTATCGCCCGCTTGCAGGCCACGCAGATCGTTGATCTCCTTGAAGCGATCGAGATCGATGCCGATGACGGCCACCCGGCTGCCGTCGATATTTGCGCGCGCGATCTCGCGGCCGAGGTGATCAGCCAGGCGGGTACGGTTCGGCAGGCCTGTCAGGATGTCGTTGTGCGCCAGGTGATGCAGGCGCTCGGTCATGTCCTCGGTTGCTTTGGTGTCGATGATGTAGGTAGCGACGCCCGTGCCGGCGATGATGAGGCTGACGCCCGCGACGGCAATCGCTATCGCCATGAGGATCTCCGGCTCGGCAACCGCGACGCCTGTCACCCATGGCGTTATGGTGAGCGCCGTCATGCCGGTGAAGTGCAGCGAGAGCACGGCGAGAACGAACAGCCCGAGTGCGGCATGTTGCGCGTACGTCGAGGGCCGGTGGACGGCCTGATGAACAGCCAGGGTGGCAAAGACGACGGACATCGCGACCGAGGCGGCGACGTAGCCGGCGCTCCATTCGACAAGGCCGTCGATGCGATAGGCCATCATGCCCGCGTAGTGCATGGCGGCAATGGCGAGCCCGATGATGGCGCCGCCGACCTCGACGAGCGAGGTGCTCCTGCCGCGAAGCGCGATGTGAAAGCCCGCGCCGCAGCCGGCAATTGCGATGACGAGAGACGCCATTGTCAGCAGCGGATCGAAGGAGATCGGCGCGCGGACGTCGAAAGCCAGCATGGCAATGAAATGTGCACACCAGACGGAGGCGCCGGCGGCGACCGCGGCGAGGAACGTCCATCCATGGCGCTGCGTCCCGAGTTTCTCGCCTGCGCGGCGGAAAAGACCGAACGCTACCCAGCTGCCACTGAGTGCAACGAATGCGGCCAGAAGAACCAGCCGCAAATCATGCTCGGTAAGAATACAGGAGATAACGCTCATACCGGTGCCCCAACACGAACGAGCGTGCCCTTTCCCTCTGGGCCGCTGTTCGATACTGGAGGCTAGGGGGCGAGGTGCTAAGATTGAATAAAAACTATCGCTTATTTACCGCGCCAAGGCCGCAAATTCAGGGCAATTATCTCGCCGGGTGCCGCTCAATTACTCGGATGGCGCCCGGCTGAGGCATTTCTTCACTTCGCGCTAACCATCTCGACCGGCGGCGCCGCGCCCTTGCGTACCGCAGCCTCCGTGAGCGTCGGCGAGCAGAGCTCGATAAAACGATAGGCATACCGGCGCAGATAGCTGCCGCGGCGCACCGCGATCCAGGTCGTATTGGGCGGGAAGAGATTGTCGGCGGGCAGCAGCTTCAATGGCGCATCCCGCTTTGCATCGAAGGCCACGGAGGCAATGATCCCCACGCCGAGACCGAGGCCGACGTACGTCTTGAGCACATCGGTGTCCATGGCGGACATCACGACGTCGTGCGACAGCCCGGCATCATGGAACGCCTTGTCGATGTTGCCGCGACCGGTGAAGCCCTCGTGATAGGTGATGATCGGATACTCGGCGAGAGCTTCCAGCGTGAGTGGACCAGCGCGCTCGAGTTCGTGCCCCTTGGGTATCACGACGCCGTGGTGCCATGTGTAGTAGGGGAAGCTTGCGAGCTTCGGCGTGACCGCGAGCGTTTCCGTCGCGATGCCGATTTCGGCCTGGCCACTCAGGAGCATATCGGCAATTTCGGGCGGGCTGCCCTGGTGGAGCGCAAGGTGTACCTTCGGGAAGGCCTTCACGAACTCCTGCACTACGCCGGTCAGCGCGTAGCGCGCCTGCGTATGCGTGGTGGCGATGGTCAGCTTTCCCTCGTCCTGGTCCGCGTAGTGCTGGCTGAGCTTCTTGATATTAGACGCCTCGACAAGCATGCGGTCGACGATCACGGCAAGCTCCTTGCCGGGATCGGTCAGGCCGAGGAGCCGTTTGCCGCGGCGGATGAACAGCTCGACACCGAGCTCGCCTTCCAGGTCCCGGATGTGCTTGCTGACGCCGGATTGCGACGTGTAGAGCGCGCCGGCAACCTCGGTCAGATTGAAATTCTGCCGCACGGTCTCGCGGATGATACGCAGTTGCTGGAAGTTCATGTCAGGACTCCCATCTGTCTCGTGTTTGCCGTTTGAGCGAGGAGATCATCGGTGTGCAGCCGCGCCGGCGGTCCGACGCGAGCGCCAGCCGTGGACTGCAGTCTCGGCCCCCGTTTGGTATACGCGCGACACTGCAGGCAGCGGCGCCGCCTCAAGTGCGCGAATGGTTGCTGCGCTGGTGATCTCGAAAGTCGTGAAGCCGGCGCGGAGCATGAGCGGGAGCTGATCGAGCAGCACATCGCCCGTCGCCCGGATCTCTCCCGCATAGCCGCCTTCGCGCAGGCGTCGCGCCGCCGAATAGGCACGGCCGTCCGTAAACTTTGGAAAGGCGAGCGCGATCACGGCAAGTCGCGCGACATCGTCGGTCTCGAAGTCGAGCGCTTCAGAAGGCTGCACGATGACGCCGACCGGTCCGCTGAAGGCCGCATCCGACGTCCGATCCGCCCGCCAGCGCGCGAGCGATACAATCGCGTAGCCGCCGATCGGAAAGTCCGCGCTATCGTCGATCACCCGCCAGGGATCGGCAACGAAGCGGCTACCCGTCCAGAGCCGTGGCGCGGTCGTGACCGGCTTGAGCGGGCTGAACAGGGGGGCGGGTTCAGACATGGGCAACCTCCTTGCCGGCACCGCTGCGCCGCGCAACTTCAGGACCGTAGAGAGCCGTGCGGAATGGCATCTTGCCGAGGCGGCGGTACGCGGTGACGAACGTCTCCGAGGCATCGCGACGCAGTGCGAGATAGGTCTCTACGATCTTCTCGACGGCATCGGGCACCGCATCGGCTGTGAAACTCGGGCCAACGATGTCGCCGACCTCGGCGTCGTCCTTCGGGCTTCCGCCGAGCGTGATCTGGTAGTGCTCGGTGCCTTTCTTGTCGACGCCGAGAATACCGATGTTGCCGGCGTGGTGATGCCCGCAGGCATTGATGCAGCCGGAGATGTTGAGGCGCAGCGGCCCGACCGCTTCGGCGCGCGCCGGATCGGCGAAGCGCTTGGCGATCTCCTGCGCGATCGGGATCGAGCGCGCGTTGGCGAGATTGCAGTAGTCGAGCCCCGGGCAGGCGATGATGTCGGTGATCAGCTCAGTATTGGCTGTCTCGAGACGCTGCGCAATCAGCGCATCGTAGATGCGCGCGAGATCGGCAATCGCGACTGTCGGCAGCACGAGGTTCTGCTGGTAGCTGACGCGGATCTCGTCATGCCCGTACTGCTCGGCGAGACCTGCGACGGCCTCCATCTGCTCCGCCGTCGCGTCGCCCGGCACCTTGCCCGGCTCTTTGAAGGAGATATTCACGATCGCGTAGCCCGGGACGCGATGCGGTAGCACGTTCGTGCGCAGCCAGCGCGCGAAGGCCGGATCGCTCGTGCGCCTCGTCTCGATACCCTGGTCCTTCTGTGGTCGAGGTTTCAGTCTCAGCGGCGCGAAGTAGGCGGTGATGCGCGCAAACTCCTCCTCCGGCAGATCGACGGACGGAGCGTCGAGCGTCGCCCATTCCGCCTCGACCTGACGGCGGAACTCGTCGATGCCGAGCGCATTGACGAGGATCTTGATGCGCGCCTTGTAGATATTGTCGCGGCGCCCGTGCAGATTGTAGACCCGTATGATCGCCTCGAGATACGAGAGCAGGCGTGCGCGCGGGACGAAGCGCGCAATTTCGTGCGCGACATAGGGCGTGCGTCCTTGGCCGCCACCGACGTATACGCGGAAGCCTGTCGCGCCATCCGGTCCCTTCACGATCTTCAGTCCGATATCGTGGAAAAGGATTGCCGCACGATCCTCGGCTGCGCCGGTGACCGCGAGCTTGAATTTCCGCGGCAGGAAGGAGAACTCCGGATGGATCGTCGACCACTGGCGAAGGACCTCGCCCCACACACGCGGATCCTCGATCTCGTCGATCGCGACGCCGGCGTAGGGATCGGCTGTGACATTGCGGATGCAGTTGCCGCTTGTCTGGATGGCGTGCATCTCGACCTCGGCGAGGGCGTCGAGGATGTCGGGCGTATCCTCCAGTCTGATCCAGTGGAACTGGATGTTCTGGCGCGTGGTGAAGTGGCCATAGCCGCGGTCCCATTTGCGGGCGATCATCGCGAGCTGACGGAGCTGACGCGACGAGAGCACGCCGTAGGGGATCGCGATCCTCATCATGTAGGCATGGAGCTGCAGGTAGAGGCCGTTCTGTAGCCTGAGCGGCTTGAACTGTTCCTCGGTCAAGTCGCCGGCAAGTCGTCGCGTGACCTGTCCGCGGAACTGCTTCGCGCGTTCGGTAACGAAGCCATGGTCGAACTCGTCGTAGCGGTACATGGAGGGGTCCCTTCAGACGGTTGGCGTGCCAGCCGCGCGAATTGTCTCGCGCACGGAGAGCGGTGCCGGACGACCGTCGACGATCGCAACGTCGAAGGCATAGACGGCGGTCACTTCATTCCGTTCGACGGCGGCAAGTGCGAGTTTCTCTAAGCCGGCGCGCGCATCTGCATCGGCAGCGGCCGTGGCGTCGGCGAGCTCCGTGACCCACGTACCGTTGTCCTTCAGATAGACGATGGCGCCCGTGCGCAGCACATTGGCGGTGACGACGCTAGGCATAAGCAACCTCGTGGTAGGCGACGAGCGGTGCGTGCTGCACGATGCGCTCGATGGCGCCCGCGGCATCGAGGCCCGCGACCTCGCCGATGATCAGCAGCGCGGGGCCCGTCAGATCGAGCTTTGTCGAATTCTCGGCGAGCACGTCGAGCGTGGTCGCGATACGCCGCTCGTCGGGCTGGGAAATGCGGGAGGCGATGACGACCGGCATGGCCGGCGACCATCCTGCGTCGATGAGTGTCTGTGCCAGGACACGGGACGTGGCGAGCCCCATGTAGACGGCAAGTGTTGCGCCCTGCTTCGCAAGTGCCGCAAGATCGATCTGATCGAAGTCTGGCGCGCCGTCGCCGGCCGCATGGCCGGAGATGAACGTGACGGAACGGGCGAGATCGCGATGCGTCAGCGGAATCTGAAGGGACGCTGCTGCAGCCGTTGCCGCCGTGATGCCGGGAACGACCTCGACGGGGACGCCTGAGGCGCGCAGCATCTCTATTTCCTCGCCGCCGCGGCCGAAGAT
>CAUJKI010000611.1 GCA_963205015.1 Pseudomonadota bacterium | reverse complement strand
GCCGGCCGGATAGAGTTTTACGGCCTGCACGAGACCGTCCCGGAAGCCGGCCTCGACATCGTCGGGCTCGGTCGTCTCGGTCAGGTAGAGCGTCATCAGCGGCTCGAAGTCCGAGCCGGCCGGGCGCGCCTCGAGGATGCGGCGCCGATAGTCCGCGGCGAGCGCCGTGCTCGTCACCGGCGGCTTGAGGTTCGGCATCACGATCGCGCGGGCGAAGCGCTCGGCAGTGTGGGGCAGCACGGCATGCAGCGCCGCGCCGTCGCGCAGATGCAGGTGCCAGTCGTCGGGGCGGCCGAGGGTGATCGTGTCCGGGCTCATCGCGCCTCCAGGGTGCGCAGCAGCGGCTGCTCGAGCAGCAGGTCGGGGACGAAACGCAGGCCGAAGCCGCTGTCGTGGGCCGCGATGCGCACGCGGCCGCCCGCTCGGGAAAACGGCGCGGATGCTAGCACAGCGGACCTGCGAGTACCGGCCGCGGGCGCGGCCGGCTATGCTCGCGCGCCGGGCCCGTCCCGCCCGTCGAGGAGCCCTCGCCATGAGCCATGCATTCGAGCCGCAGCAGCAGCCCGCAGTGCCCGTCGCCGGGCAATCCGTCCGTTTTCCCGTGCACCGCATCTACTGCGTCGGCAAGAACTACGCCGCGCATGCGCGGGAGATGGGCACCGATCCGACGCGCGAGCCGCCGTTCTTCTTCTCGAAGCCCGCCGATGCGATCGTCGCCGACGGTGCCCGCGTCGCCTATCCGCCGCGCACCACGAACTTCCACCACGAAATCGAGCTCGTGGTCGCGATCGGCGGCGAGGGTCGCGAGGTCGCGCGCGAGCGTGCGCTCGAACTCGTCTACGGTTATGCAGTCGGCAACGATTTCACGCGGCGCGACCTGCAGGCCCGGGCCCGCGACAAGGGCCAGCCCTGGGACGTGGCCAAGGGTTTCGACGAGTCGGCGGCGATCGGCGCGATCCGCCGCGCCGCCGACATCGGCCACCCGCAACGTGGCCGCATCTGGCTCGCGGTGAACGGCGTGCTGCGTCAGGACGCCGACATTGCCGACCTCACGTGGACGGTGCCGGAAATCATCGCGGAACTTTCAACGCTGTACACGCTGCGCCCCGGCGACCTGATCTACACCGGCACGCCCGCAGGGGTGGGGCCGCTGCAGCGCGGTGACCGCGTTGAGGGCGGCGTGGAGGGCGTCGGCACGCTCGCCAATGCAATCGCCTGAGCAGGGGGCCGGCGGGTTAACATAGGCGTTTACCAGCCGGCCCGGCGGCCGGCCCCTCCTGCCCGCCGCGGCGGGCCTCGTTACAGGGCCCTGCAGATGACCGATTTGCCCAAGCTCGAAGACTTCGACCCCGCCGAGACCCAGGAGTGGCTCGAGTCGATCGATTCCGTGCTGAAGACCCACGGTCCGGAGCGCGCGCATTTCCTGCTCGATCGGCTCATCGACTACACTCGCCGTTCGGGCGCCTACCTGCCGTTCCGGCCGAACACCGCCTACGTGAACACCATCTCGGTGGGCCAGCAGCGCGAGTATCCGGGCAACCGCGAGTTCGAACGCCGCATCGAGGCCTACATCCGCTGGAATGCCATGGCGATGGTGGTGCACGCCAATCGCAAGTCGTCGGAGTACGGCGGCCACATCGCCACCTATGCCTCGGCCGCAACGCTCTACGAAGTGGGTTTCAACCACTTCTGGCGTGCGCCCTCCGACAAGCACCCCGGCGACATGATCTACGTGCAGGGCCATGCCTCACCCGGCATCTATGCGCGCGCCTTCCTCGAGGGCCGGCTCACCGAAGAGCAGCTGCGCCACTTCCGCCAGGAAGTCGCCGGCCAGGGTCTCTCGTCCTACCCGCATCCCTGGCTGATGCCGGATTTCTGGCAGTTCCCCACGGTCTCGATGGGCCTCGGGCCGATGCAGGCGATCTTCCAGGCGCGATTCCAGCGCTACATGGAGCATCGCGGTCTCGTGAAGCCGTCGGACCGCAAGATCTGGGCCTTCCTCGGCGACGGCGAGATGGACGAGCCGGAGTCCATGGGCGCGCTGACCATGCCGGTGCGCGAGAAGCTCGACAACCTGGTGTTCGTCATCAACTGCAACCTGCAGCGTCTCGACGGCCCGGTGCGCGGCAACGGCAAGATCATCCAGGAGCTCGAGGCCGCATTCCTCGGCGCCGGCTGGAACGTCATCAAGGTGCTCTGGGGCGGCCGCTGGGACCCGCTGCTCGCGAAGGACAGCCGCGGTCTGCTGCGTCGCACGATGGAAGAGTGCGTCGACGGCGAATACCAAAATTTCAAGGCCAAGGGCGGCGCGTACACGCGCGAGCACTTCTTCGGCAAGTATCCCGAGCTGAAGGCCATGGTCGCGAATATGTCCGACGACGAGATCTGGGGCCTGAACCGCGGCGGCCACGATGCGCGCAAGGTGTTCGCGGCCTACTGGGCCGCGAGCCAGCACCGCGGTCAGCCCACGGTGATCCTCGCCAAGACGGTCAAGGGCTTCGGCATGGGCAAGGCGGGCGAGGGCCAGATGATCACGCACCAGCAGAAGAAGCTCTCCGACGAGGACCTGGTCGCATTCCGCGATCGCTTCAACATTCCGGTCTCCGACGAGGAGATCTCGCGGCTGCCGTTCAAGCGGCCCGACGACGACAGCCCTGAGCTCAACTACATGCGCGAGCGGCGCAAGCAGCTCGGCGGCTTCCTGCCG
>CAUJKI010000610.1 GCA_963205015.1 Pseudomonadota bacterium | reverse complement strand
CGGCGCGCGCGGCCTCCCGGTGAAACCGATCTCGACGTTTGCGGCCCGCTGGCAGGCGCTGGAGCGGGCGGCATTGGCCGCGGACGGCCCGCGGCGCATCGCGGTCGTTGGCTCGGGCGCGGCGGGCTTCGAGCTCGTGCTGGCGATCCGCCATCGTCTGCGCACTGAGGCGCCGGCGCTGGGGATCGATCCTGCGGCCTACAGCTTTGCTCTCGTTGGCGGCGCGGAGCTGCTGGCGAGCCACAATGCACGGGCTCGAGCGCTCGCGCGGCGCGAAATCGCGGCCCAGGATGTCACGCTCGTCGAGAACGATCGCGCCGTGCGGATCGTTCTTGGCGGGCTTCATCTGGCGAGCGAACGGATCATCGCCGCGGATGCGATACTTCTGGCCACGCAAGCCGGAGCCGCCGATTGGTTCAGGGCGTCCGGCCTGCCCTGTGACGATGCAGGCTTCATTGCCGTGCGGCCGACCCTTCAGCTTCTCGATGACGACAACGTCTTCGCAGTCGGTGACTGCGCCGCCGTGATCGAGCATCCGCGCGAGAAGGCCGGCGTCTTCGCCGTTCGCCAGGGTTTGCCGCTCGCGGAGAACCTTCGGCTTAGGGCGCGTGGGATGACGGCTAAACCCTTTACGCCGCAGCGCGATTTTCTGACGCTCCTCTCGACGGGCCGTCGCCATGCCATTGCCGCGCGCAATGGCCTTGCCATCTCAGGCGATCTGATCTGGCGTTGGAAGGACCGCATCGACCGCGCCTTCATGGACAAGTTCAACGTACTGCCGGCAATGACAGGCTTAGGTGACAAGGCGCGTTGTGTGGACTGCGCCGCCAAGCGCGAGCTTGAAGAGTAGCAATATCGCCAAACGCGCGTATCTTACGGCACTCTCCCCCTCACGACCCATGCTGTTGCCGCATACGAGCGGGGACCGTCGGCTTCACCGTCCAGGTAGGCGCCCTCGACGCGTCCAGTACGCGTGCGCCATCGGTAATTTCGGTGAAGGCGATGAAGCAGGGAGCCAGGAGGCGGCTCCATCGCCCCATTTGGAGTTCGTGGCCGTCGCCGTCCGCAGCGACGAAGATGGACGACGCCGTCATTGACGTTGCTCCCGCGCTGTCCGGTATGCCCCGCGCCCTTAGGCATCAATAAGCGAGATTGGCTTGCTCTCATGCTGTGAGAGAAGGGCGTTATGACCTCACGATCGCGTGCGCACGCCGCAATAAGGCGCGCTTGTTATCGCGCACTCACGATGCCGTTGTCGAGGAGCTGGCGGTGGAAGCTCAGGATGAGCTCGCGTTGCGGGCAATCGAACCACAGCCCGTCACAGAGAAGCTTGAGCCGCTTGCGGCCCGCGTGCGCGTCGGACAAGGGCAGGCCCGCGGCTTCGAGAAGTACCGTCCCGAGGTATGGGACGTCCAGGCTCTCGGGACTTGAAAAGCGCGGGTCGAAGCGCACGCCATTGACCGTGAAGAACGTCTGATAGCCGATCGAGCCGCGGGCCACGAGAACGTCCTCGGCCTCCGTGCCCTCGCTGTAGCCGAGCATCACGCGCGTTGCCATCGGATGATGGTCGCCATAACGCACGATGAGGAAGCGCTCGCGCGGGAAGCGCCGCTCGAGCTCCGTGACGAGATGTTGGTAGTCCAGGCGAGAGATCCACAGACGGCGCAGCACCTCGTGCATTTCGGGATGCGTATCCGGCCCGCCGCCAGGCACATCCATGTGTGGCTCGTAGGGCTGATCATAGGGCCAGTGACCGGCCATGGTCTCGATGAACGTGAAGAGCGGTGCACGCGATTTCATAAAGTGGCGCGCCATCTCGTCGAGCGCATTATCGTAGTAGAAGCGGTCACGCTCGTCCGCCCGCGTCGCGCCCTGGTCCTTTGCATCGCGCAGATCGCTGATGCCGACGCTCTTGAAGAAGCGCTCGGCCGACGTGAACGTGCGCAGCATGGGATAGAACATGACGTTCCGGTAGCCACACTTCGCCAGGATGTTCGGCAGGGTCTCGGTGATCTTGCCGGTCATGAGGCGCTGCACGAAGAGGCGCATCCCGCCGAACGAGTAGCTGGAGAGCCCGGTCATCACCGAAAACTCGGTGAGCACCGACGCGCCACCGTAGGTCTCGACCCCGAGGCGATAGGCGCGACCATCGTCGGAGCGGAAAAAGTCATCGAGCCGGCGATCATACTCGAGCTTGGGGAACAGCGAGGGTTGGACTGCGGACTCGTGATGAATGAGGATGATATGGGGCGGTTCGTGCGCTGGCGTGCAGCTTTCCTTGAGGTGCAGGGGCGGCATCCGCGTCGATGACGAGGCGGCGGCTGCCTCCATGAGCTGGCCGCGCATGAGTGTCTCGATCGTCTCGGCCCATGAACGGTAGAAGGACGAGACGTACATGCCCTTGTAGCCGAAGAGCGAGTGGCGCCGCTCGCTGAGCGAGAGGCCGGCCAGCGCCGTCCCCGAGGCGAAGACGATGAGCAGAACGGCTGCGATCGGGCGCCTGACGCGCACTGGGTCGACGCGCCAGGCAAGGGTGGCGATAAGCGCTGCCAGCAAGAGTACGAGAAACGCCGAGAGGACGGGGCGGCCGTAGTTGGCGACAAGAAAGCCGAGGTTGGTGCTCGACATCAGGTAGTAGGCGATGTCGTAGGCGTGCAGCACCATATTCATATACTTGAGCTTCAGGGATGAGATCGTGGTGATCAGCACGACTTGCGCCACGCTGAGCACGACCGCGAGTAGGAGGCGACGCGTGACGAGCACGATGAGCGCGCCCGTCGTCGCGCAGACGAGCATCGCGAGCAGCACCGTCATCGGCGGGCCTTCGGTCCACGCCAGCCAGGAAGCCAGCGCGAGCGCGAGGGCCGCGCTCAGCGAATAGCTGGCGGCGGGCTGCAAGGTGCGGGAAGCGAATAGCCGGCGGTGGTAGGCGTCTTTGGGGATGGATGAGGGGGCGCTTGAGATGTCGGTCATCGGGCGATGGGTGGGGATCCTGTCGACGCACGTGGGACATCCCCGTGGGCCCGAGAAACCTGTCACAAAACTATCATAAAAATAGGAGTGGTACAGGCCATCCGCGGGCGGAGATCATGGCCGCGCTCTGCGCGAGTGTAATTATGTGAATTAGATCAATGTATTATTCGATGCGTCGAGGCGCAATGTACAGCCGGGCCGCTAGGCTGAATGCGGCTGTCGTGATGGCGCCGCGAGACGCTCAATAGCCTCTAAAGCATGTCTCCAGCGCCGCAGCGATGGTGTCGGCATCGTCGAGCGAGAGGCACATCGGCGGCACCATGCGCAGGATGTTGCGATGGGCGCCCGACTTGCTGACGACGAGGCCATTCTCGCGGATCCGCTCGAAGATGTCGGCCGTGATCTCCGTCGCGGGCTCCTTCGACTTGCGGTCCTTGACGAGCTCGATGGCGAGCATCAGTCCGCGGCCCCGAACCTCTCCGACGATCTCGTGGCGCTGATGCAGCGCCTCCAGGATGCCGCGTAACCGTTCCCCGACGACCTTGGAATTGCTCTGCAGGCACTCTTCGTCGATCACGCGCAGAACGGCGCGGCCGGCGGCGCACGAGGTGGGACTGGCGCCGTAGGTATTGAAGTAGAACTTGCCCGCCAGCTTGTCGGCAACATGGCGTTGCGCCACGACAGCCCCGAGGGGAAAGCCGTTGCCGATGCCTTTGGCCATTACGACCACTTCCGGCACGATGCCGTGCGCCTCGAATGCCCAGTACGTGTCCCCCGTGCGCCCGAAGCCCGACTGTACCTCGTCGACGATCATGATGCCGCCGGCCGCGCGCACCTTCTCCGCCGCGGCCTTCAGGTATCCCGCCGGACACTCCACGATGCCGCCATAACCCTGGATCGGCTCGACGATGAAGCCCGCGAGGCGGCCGGACGTCGAATACTGGAGGGTGCGGTCGATCTCGGCGAGATAGGCGGCCGTGTCGTTGCCGAAGATGCCGCGATAGGGGTCGGGATTGGCGAGGAAGTGCACACCGCCGAGCAACGGCACGTTGTGTCTGAAGCCGCTGATCCCCGTCAGCGACTGCGCGCCGAATGTTGCGCCGTGATAGGCGTTGCGCAACGCAAGCATGTCGATATTGCCGGACGCGGTCTGCGCCATGACCAGCGCGAGGTCGATTGCTTCCGCGCCGCTGTTGGTGAAATGGACAACCCAATCATGCCCCTTCGGCATGCGTGCCACCAGCTCCTCGGCGAAGTGCGCGGGCACAGGATGATAGAACATCGTCGTGCTGTGCTGCAGCTCGCGGATCTGCGCTTCGACGGCGGCCGTGACCTTCGGGTGGGCGTGACCGACGGAGATGCAGACATTCATCGCCAGCAGGTCGATGAATTTCTGCCCGCGATCGTCCCAAAGATATTGCCCTTCGCCGCGCCGGAAGATCATCGGCTCACGGTAGGGAACGAAGGAGCGTTGCGTGGCGGCGTAGTAGGTATTGCGCCGCGCGATGATCGCGTCCGCCGACCAATCGGTCTCGATTTCCGTTTGATCCGACGGCGCGGCGTCCGAGGTTGTCATATGTGCCTCGTCAGTAGGTTGCTTTGATCGATGCGCCGCTGGGCTGTGCTTGACGTACAACGCCGACTGCCGCCCGCAGGTCGCTCAGATATTCGTCCTTCGAATCTGCGTGGATCATCGACATCATGCGATGGATCGCCCGCGGCTCCTGCACGAGACCGGGAAGCCATCCCTTCTCCGCCATCACCTCCGCGACGCGGAAGACATCGATCTCATCCGAGCCGAAGGCGACGATGGAGAGGTGGGGCTTGCCCAGAATGCGCAAGCCGTCGATCTCCTCGACGCCAGCCTTGTAAGCATCGATGAACGACATCAGATCGGCGGCGATCTTCTTGTAACCTTCTATCCCCAAGTGATTGAACACGGCCCAGGCCGCTGCGACCCCGCCCGAGGGACGCGTGCCGACGATGGTGCCGGTTACGAAGCGGCCGTTCGGCCACCCATCGAAATCGAAGTTGTGGTGCGCGGCCTTGTCCTCGGTGCTGTAGAACACGGTCGAGGCCGGCTTGGGGCAGAAGCCGAATTTGTGCAGGTCGGCGGATAGCGATGAGACGCCCTCGATCCGCAGGTCGAAATGCGGGACGTCGCGCCCCGTCATGCGCACGAAGGGGGCGATGTAGCCGCCGACGCAGGCATCGACGTGAAGCCACAGCTCACGCTTGCGCGCGAGAGCTGCAAGGTCCTCGATCGGGTCGATCACGCCGTAGGGGAAGCACGGCGCGGAGCCGACGATCATCATCGTGTCGTCGTCGATGGCGGC
>CAUJKI010000609.1 GCA_963205015.1 Pseudomonadota bacterium | reverse complement strand
CGCGGCGGTGTCGGCAGCGAAGTCACCGGCAATCCACTCGGCTTCGATCTCGGCAAGGAGCGCGCCGATCCGTGGTCCCGGCGCGAGCCCGAGCGCAAGTGCGTCGCGGCCCGCGAGCGGGAACTTGGGGATTGCCCATGTCTCAGCGAGCGCACCGAGCGCGTCCCAGCGGGCGACTTCGGCCGCATCTTCCGCGCTTGCTGCGCCGGCCAGGGCGACGCGCCGCCAGCGCTCGGGCCCTAGACCATAGAGCGCGCGGCGGCGGTCGGCATCGTCGAGATGGACGAGCGCCATGAGACGCGGATCGATCACAACAAGGTCGCGAGCTTCGTCGCGCGAGAGGCGCAGGCGCTGGGCAAGATGATCACGGTCCTCCTCTACGGCAACGGCGAGGACGGAGAGGCGCAGCAGCGGGTCGGCTGGACGCCGCCGGTCGTTATCATGTGCGACGAGCCGCTCGGCGAGGCCGATGCGCGGGGCGCGGCCAAGGATATCGACCATGAAGCCGTGCGCGGCCATGACGGCGACCGCCCGCGCTGCGCCCGGTGCGTCGAGCAGCTTCAGGAGCTCCGCGCGCACGCGCTCGGCGGAAAGCGTCGCGAGCAGGTGGCGCTCCTTCGCGCAGGCTGCAAGGCCGTCCGCGTCGATGACCTCGGGGCTGTAGCGTGCGTGGAAGCGAAAGAAGCGCAGGATGCGAAGTGCGTCCTCGCGAATGCGCTCGCGCGCATCGCCGATGAAGCGGACGCGGCGGGCGGCAAGATCGGTGAGGCCGCCGAGCGGATCGCTGATCGTGCCGTCCGCGTCGCAGTAAAGTGCGTTGATCGTGAAATCGCGGCGGTGCGCGTCGGCGGCCCAGTCGGCCGTGAAAGCGACGCGGGCGTGGCGGCCGAACGTCTCGACATCCTCGCGCAGCGTCGTGACCTCGAAAGGCCTGCGATTGGCGACGAGCGTGACAGTGCCATGGCTGATGCCCGTCGGGATCGCCTCGAGCCCAGCCGCGCGGGCCGCTGACAGGACTTCGTCGGGTGTGGCCGGAGTCGCGATGTCGACGTCGGTGACGGGCTCGCCGAGGAGCGCGTTGCGCACCGTGCCACCGACGATGCGCGCTTCGTGCCCGGCCGCTCTCAGTGCTGCGAGGACCGCGCGCGTCTCCGGCCGCTCGAGCCAGGGGGCACCGGCGAGCGAGGTCGGGATCGTCACGGGCGGCGCGGGAGACATGTCACCTCACCTGCCTACTTCAATTCACCGGGTTCGATTCTGCCATCCCGGCCAATGTGGGGCGGCACATAGCTCTGGCCGGGCTTGCCGCCCGATGTCGAGCCGAAGGCGATGAGCACGAGGAATACGAGTGCCGTGCCGGCGAGCATGAGCCAGAAGAACGGCGCGTCGTCCAGCACGCCCCCCTTTTCCTCCTGTTTGCGGGTCAGCAGGACATAGATGACGTAGATGGCCGTCGGCAGGAGAAACAAGACGATGTTCTCGACGACGACGCGGATCATCCCCCATAGAGCCTTTCATGCAGGTTCTTGAGCATGCCGGCCGTTGCGCCCCAGATATAATGATCGCCGAAGGGCATGGCGTAGTAGTGACGCTCGCGTCCGCGCCAAGGCCGCGAGTGGTGCTTGTGATTGGCGGGGTCCATGAGGAAGGCGAGCGGCACCTCGAAAGTGCTCGCGACCTCGCCGGGGTCGAGCGCCAGAACGAAATCGGGTTTCACGAGCGCGACGACGGGCGTCACGAGGAAACCCGTGCCCGTGCGGTAGCCATCGAGAAAGCCAAGCGGCTCGACGAGTGTGCGGGAGAGGCCGATTTCCTCCTCCGCCTCGCGCACCGCGGTCTCAACGGCATCGATGTCCGAATCCTCAACCTTGCCGCCGGGAAAGGCGATCTGTCCGGCGTGCGTCGAGAGATGAGCGGTGCGCTCGGTCAGCAGCACGGTGAGCTCGGGCCGCACGATGACCGGTACGAGCACGGCGGCGGCGCGCGGCGGCGCCATGACCTCAAAGTCCGCGAGCAGCTCAGGATTGAGATCCCAGTCGCTACGTGACCAGGCGCGGCCCGTCCGCGGATCGAAGACAGCATCGCTCGGGTGGCGGTGCAGTGCAGCCGTCGCCCGCGCACGGAAGTCGCGTTCGGTAAAGATCGATGCCGGTGCCGGATGGACAATGGTCATGGCACACGAGATATGGGCTCACTCGCCCGCCTTGGCAATCGCGGTTTCGGTGCGCTGCGATGCACCGCGGGCAGGGCGTGTCTTGCAGGATCAACCTTGGCTAGGCGGCAGGTCCCGGCGAGGCGGCGGCGTCATCACCCGGTATGGGTCTGAGGATGCGGACCTTCTTCACGCGCCGGGGGTCGGCATCGATGACCTCGAACTCGATGCCGCTCTCGTGGCGCACGATCTCGCCGAGCGCCGGCACCCGTCCGACGAGCGTGAAGACGAGGCCGCCGAGCGTGTCGATGTCCTCCTCCTCGCCGTTCTTGAGCAGCTTGATGCCAAGATGGGCTTCGAGCTCCTCGATCGGTGTGCGCGCCTGGGCGATCAGCCCTTGCTTGGGGTCCTCGACGATGTTGGCCGCCTCCGCGACGTCGTGTTCGTCCTCGATCTCGCCGACGACCTGCTCGATGAGATCCTCGATGGTGACGAGACCGTCGGTGCCGCCGTACTCGTCGACGACGAGAGCCATGTGCACGTGCGTCGCCTGCATGCGCACGAGCAGGTTCACCGCCGGCATCGACGGCGGCACGTAGAGCACGCGGCGGCGGAGCTGTGCGGACGCGATGGTTGCCGAAAGATCGGTCTTGGCGAGATCGATTTGAGGGAGGGGCACTATCGCTGCGTCGGCGGCAGCGCCGTTGCCTGCGCGCGGGGCCGGTGTGCCGCCGCGCGTGAGATGAGCCATCAGATCCTTGATGTGGATGACACCGCGCGGATCATCGAGCGTCTCGTGGAACACGGGGATGCGCGAGACGCCGGAGACGTTGAAGAGGTGCAGGAGCTCCGCGAGAGACGCGCTCTCCTCGATGGCCGTGATGTCGGCGCGTGGCACCATCACGTCCTCGACCTTGAGCGTGCCGAACTCGAGCAGGCGCAGCAGCATCTCCCGTTCGGCGGCCGAGAAGCCGGTGCCGGTCTGATCCTCCGCGCGCAGCGTCTCGCCGAGCGTGTCGCGCAGCGTCGGCTGCGTGCCGAGGCCGAGACGGTTCCGTAGCGCGGCAAGCCAGCCTTCGGCACTCCTCGTGGTTTCGGTACTGCCGGTGCCTTCAGGGCGGGGATCGTTATCGTCAGCGAGTGTCATGGCTCAAGAGTCTGGGCTCAATGGATTTGTCGGTGATGGCAATCGTCGTGCGGGATGCGGTCGCTCGGTCGTCATGGGCGCGTCTCCGCGTAAGGATCGGGAATGCCGAGGCGTGCGAGCAGCGTCACCTCGAGCGCCTCCATGCGCTCGGCGTCGGCGTCGGTCTCGTGATCGTAGCCGATGAGGTGCAGGAGGCCATGGACCAGCAGGTGCTGGAAGTGGTGGGTGGGCTGGATGCCGGCCGCCGCTGCCTCGTCGAGGAGCGTTTCGAGGGCGAGCATGACGTCGCCGAGCGCGCGCAGTCCCTCGATCCTCACGCTGGGAGGCGGGGCCGGCGCCGGGAAGGAGAGGACGTTCGTGGGGGCATCCTTTCCGCGGTAGGCGGCATTCAGGCGGCGCACGGCGGCATTGCTGCTGAGCGCGACGGCAGCTGAAGCCGGGAGGCTGTCGGCAAGCTCCGGCGCCTCCGCGAGGACACGGACGACGGCCGCAATCAGCGCGTCGACAGAGCCGAACGTTTCCCAGTCACCATCATCGTCCACACGTTCAAGCGCGAGTCGCAATCGCGACGGAGGCTCTTCGTCGCACGATCGCTCGTCGCCACTGGCGGTATCGCCGCCGGGAACTGCGGGTTGGTCCAGAGCCGTGTTCATTGTCCTATTCCGTGCGGCCCTGACCCCGGGCGAGAGTCGAGGCCACGCCCGAGCCGAGCCCCGACGATGACGGCGCGCCGTCATAGGCGGCGACGATGCGCGCAACGAGCTCGCTGCGCACGACATCGGCGGCGGAGAACCGCACTACCTCGATGCCTTCGACGCCATCGAGGAGACCGACGGCCTCGTCGAGACCCGACTTCTGCCCAGGCGGCAGGTCAATCTGGGTGGGATCGCCGGTCACAACCATGCGCGATCCCTCGCCGTGGCGGGTCAGGAACATTTTCATCTGCATGCTCGTAGTGTTCTGCGCCTCGTCGAGAATGACAAAGGCGTGCGCGAGCGTGCGGCCTCGCATGAAGGCGAGGGGCGCAATCTCGATGATCCCGGATTCGAGATCCCGCTCGACCTTTTCGGGCGGCAGAACATCATAGAGGGCATCATAGAGCGGGCGCAGATAGGGGTCCACCTTCTCCCGCATGTCGCCGGGCAGGAAGCCGAGACGCTCGCCGGCCTCGACGGCAGGCCGCGACAGCACGATCCGCTCGACGAGGCCGCGCTCGAGGTAGGAGGCCGCCTGTGCGACGGCAAGATAGGTCTTGCCCGTGCCGGCCGGCCCGACGCCGAAGACGAGGTCGTGCTGATCGAGGGCGCGGATATAGTGGCTCTGGGTCGGCGTGCGGGCCGTAACTATCCGGCGGCGCGTACGAATCTGGGCCGTGCCGTCGCTGCGCGGGGCATCCGAGCGGGCATGGCGGATGAGACCGTCGATGTCACCGGCGGACACGCTCTCGCCCTTGCGCACGCGGTCATAAATGGCGTTCAGGACCTCGCGGCCGATCTCGCAGGCCGGCTGCGGGCCGGTCAGCGTGACGACATTGCCATGGGCATGGGCTTCGATGCCAAGTCTGCTCTCGATGAGGGCGAGGTGGGAATCGTACTCGCCGAGCAGATGGGCCAGCAGCCGGTTGTCGTCGAAGGGTACGACGATACGGTGCTTGGTCCGGGTTCCCTCCCGATGAGCCTCGGGGGACCTCTCGGGCTTGGACGGCCGTGCGGCCGCCGACCCGCGCGCAGTTGTCAAATGTGGCTCTCCTGGCCGGTTTCACAGAAACCCAAGTGCGGATGCAACCTCACGCCGCCCCGAGTCCCAGGTCAGCATATCACGCCGCCCTGATCACACCAGAAAGACTATTGGGACCCGCCTTCGCGATTTCAACCGGAATGATGCGGCCCATCAGGCCAGGTGCGGCTTCGGCATGTACGGACTGGAGATAGGGCGAGCGGCCGATGAGCTGACCCTCACGGCGGCCGCGACGCTCGAAAAGCACCGGCAGGACGCGACCGACGCACTCGGCATTGAACGAGGACTGCTGCTCCTCGAGCAGGGCCTGGAGGCGGGCGAGCCGTTCGACCTTTACGGGCTCCGGCACCTGCCGCTCCATCGTGGCGGCGGGCGTGCCGGGCCGCGCGCTGTATTTGAAGGAATAGGCCTGGGCGAAGCGCACCCTGCGCACGATGTCGAGCGTCGCCTCGAAGTCCTCGTCCGTCTCGCCGGGAAAGCCGACGATGATGTCCGTCGAGAGCGCGATATCGGCGCGGGCGGTGCGGATGCGGGCCACGATGTCGAGATATTCGGCGCCGGTGTGCTTGCGGTTCATGGCAGCGAGCACGCGGTCCGAGCCCGCCTGGAAGGGGAGATGCAGGTAGGGCATGAGGGTGGCGAGATCGCGGTGCGCCGCGATCAGGTCGTTGCTCATGTCGCGCGGATGGCTCGTCGTGTAGCGCAGGCGCTCGAGGCCCTCGATCCCGGCCAGATGGCGCAGCAGCCCGGCGAGCGATGCCGTCCCGCCCTCGCCGTCATCGCCATGATAGGCATTGACGTTCTGGCCGAGCAGCGTGATCTCGCGTACGCCCGCGGCGACGAGGCGGCGTGCCTCGTCCGCAATGGTGGCGACGCTGCGCGAATACTCCGCGCCGCGCGTGTAGGGGACCACGCAGAACGTGCAGAACTTGTCGCAGCCTTCCTGCACGGTGAGGAAGGCGCTTGCCGTGTGCGTCCTCGCCGGTGCTGGCGCGCGGGCAGGAAGGTGGCGGAACTTGTCGTCCTCGGGGAACTCGGTCTCGACGATGGGTCGTGCAGTTGCGCGGTTGCGGGCAATGAGCGCGTTGAGCTGGTGATAGCTCTGCGGACCGACAACGAGGTCGACAACGGGCGCGCGGCGAACGATCTCGTCGCCCTCGGCTTGCGCGACACAGCCGGCGACGGCGATAACCGTCTCCTGATCGGTGCGGGCGCGTTGTTCCTTGATGGCGCGCAGGC
>CAUJKI010000608.1 GCA_963205015.1 Pseudomonadota bacterium | reverse complement strand
TTCTTCTGATCGCCGCGGTTGGGATAATGCGATAGTGTGCCCGGCGGTGGCCCCTGATCGTCCCAGACCTTGTAGTCGATCAGCTTCTGATAGGGCGGGACATCGTACCCCGCCGCGCCCGCGACCATTTTGCGGATATTGTCCGGATTGTTGATGTGGAGCAGCAGGCTCTTCGCCGCCGACTTGTTCTTCGAGAAGTTCCACAGGCCCTGATAGCGTGGCAGCAGCGGCGCATAGCGGCCCTTCGGACCCTTCGGCATCGCGAACGTCCAGAGCTTCTCGGCCACATCCGGCGCATCGCGCTTCGCGACCACCCACGCGCTCGGCGGATTGAAGATCAGCGCGCCCTTGCCCGAAACAAGCCACTTGTTGTTCGAGGCGTTGTCCCACGAAGCAACGTCCGGCGGGAGGACGGCGTAGAGGCGTTTCGCGTAGTCGAGCACCTGGCGCACCTCGGCCGAATCGACCGTGATGTTTCCCTTCGCGTCCACCAACGCCGCGCCATAGGCGGAGAACAGCGAGCCCACCCAGTCGAGGCTGTCAGTGGTAGCGCCGAGAGGCAGACCGAAGGTGTGGCCGGCCTTGTGGCACTTTTCGGCCGCGAGGAGGAAGGCATCCCAGGTCCAGTTCGCCGCCTCGGGTGAGGGATCCTTCCCGGCCGGGAACATGGCCTGCAAATCCATGCCCGCGTGCTGCTTGAAGTAGTCGATGCGTGCGCAGGGCGGGAGGATGAGCGAGCCGCGCGTCGAGGGCACGACATTCCAGGTGCCCGTCGCCGTGCCGATATATTCCATGGCCTCGGTGATCGGGCCGTTTGTGGCCAGCACCTCCTTCATCACATCGCCGACCGGCTCGAGCTGACGTGCATACTGCGCCGGCTCCCAGGCCGAGAAATCCATGACGTCATGGCCCGCGCGCGCCTGCGCTTCGGCCGCAATCGTCAGCAGCAGCTTGTTCCCCTGGGTACTGAGGTAGTCGATCGTGAGATTGACCTTCTCCTTTGCCGCCCATTCCTGGGCGATCTGGTCGAAGATCTTGTTGCCGCCGGGAACCCAGTGATCCCACATGCCGAGCGAGAGGTTTCCCGCAGCATAGGATGTGCTGACGTGCGGCGCGGTGATGGCGGCGGCGGCAGCCGCAGAGGTAGCTATGAAACGACGGCGTGAAATCCTCTTCCTCGACATGGCTTAATCCTCCCTGGGGTGTCGCCATGGGAGCTGCGCGCGCGCCCTCGTCCCGCGGCCCGGACAAGGGTAGCGGGTCGACTCGGAAAGCGCGTTGATCGACGGCCGTACATGGCGTTTCCTGCGGCGCGGCTGCCGCTTTCGGGGTCGGTACGCCCGACTCCTCGAGTGTTCCCGCTCTCATGTTGCACACGCGGCGCGCGGGTAAGACGCCGCTCGATTGGCCGGCCTGCCGGCGTGGGCAGTAAAGCGCATTTGTCGAGCATTGGATAGGCCTCGGCGCGCAGGGTGCGTTGCTCCGTGCCAGTACCGACGCGCCGGCAATCGGGCTAGAACGTCGGTGATCCGGCTTTGTGCCGATGCCCCCAGCAACAGGACGGGACTAAGAATCATGAGCGCGACATCCATCAGCAAGGCGCTGACCCCGCCCGACATCAAGGCCCGCAAGGGCGGTACGCCGATTGCCTGCCTGACGGCTTATACGACGCCCTTCGCGCGCATCGTCGATCGTCACTGTGACCTGATCCTCGTCGGCGACAGCGTGGGCATGGTCCTTCACGGGCTGCCGTCCACCGTCGCCGTTTCCCTCGACATGATGATCATGCACGGCCAGGCCGTATGCCGTGGGGCCGGACGCGCCCTCGTCGTCGTCGATCTACCTTTTGGCTCGTACGAGGAAGGGCCGGAGCAGGCCTTCCGCAATGCGGCCCGCGTGATGGCGGAGACCGGCTGCGGCGCCGTCAAGCTTGAGGGCGGCGAGACGATGGCGGAGACGATCCGATTTCTCACCCGCCGCGGCATTCCTGTAATGGCCCACATCGGCCTCACGCCGCAGGCCGTCAACACGTTTGGCGGCTACAAGGTCCAGGGACGTGGCGCGGGCGCCGAGCAGATCCTGAAGGATGCAGAAGCCGTCAGCGAGGCGGGAGCTTTCTGCGTGGTGCTCGAGAAGGTCACCGAGCCGTTAGCACGTTCCATAACCGAGGCGGTCGCCATTCCGACCATCGGAATTGGCGCTTCGGCTGCGTGCGACGGCCAGATCCTCGTGCTCGATGACGTCCTCGGCATCTTCACCGATTTCCGGCCCAAGTTCGTCAAGCGATACGCTGAGCTCGGGCGCGATGCCGAGACCGCAATCTCTGCTTATGCCAAGGACGTCCGCGAGCACCGCTTTCCGGGCCCCGAACACGTCTTCGGCGAGACGGCCAGACCGTCGGCAGGCGGCTGACGTCACTCGCGCAAGACAGGCAGGCGCATGAGCGCGCTTGCGCCGTCCCTGTATGGCCGCCATGATTGCCGCGATCTCTATTTCAGGCAGCAGGAGTACAGAATGGCCGCCATGCGCTATCGCACGCTGGGCCGCAGCGGGCTCAAGGTATCCGAGCTCTGCCTCGGCACGATGATGTTCGGCGGTCCGACCGATCAGGCCGAGGCCCAGTGCATCGCCGATCACGCGGCCGACCTCGGCGTCAATTTCATCGACACCGCGAACGCCTATGAGCAGGGCCGCTCGGAGGAGGTGACCGGCCGCATCATCAAGGCGCGCCGAAATCACTGGACCGTGGCCAGCAAGCTCGCGCAGCCGATGGGACCGGGGCCGAACGATCGCGGTCTTTCCCGCAAGCACAAGATCGAGGCCGTCGATGCCTCTCTCAAGCGGCTTGGCGCCGACCACATCGATATCGAGTACATCCACCGGGTCGATCCGAACGTCCCCTGGGAAAGTGTCGCCGAGACCTTCGGCGACCTCATACGCGCCGGCAAGCTCCGCTACTGGGGCCTCTCCAACGTGCGCGCGTGGCATATCCCCGTCATCGACACGGCCTGTCGCACGGTCGGCGCCCCGGCCCCGATCGTGCTCCAGCCCTACTACAATCTCATGAACCGGATGCCGGAGGTCGAGGTGCTGCCGGCGGCGCGCGCCTTCGGTCTCGGCGTTGCCTCCTACAGTCCGATCGCGCGCGGCATACTCTCGGGCAAATATCAGCCCGGCAGCAATGCACCACCCGATACGCGTGCCGGACGCAGCGACAAACGTATGATGGAGACCGAGTGGCGGCCCGAGTCGCTCGCGATAGCGGCGAAGCTCAAGGCCCATTGCGACGCCAAGGGGACGAGCCTCATCCAATTCGCGGTGGCCTGGGTGCTGAACAATTCGGCCATAACTTCGGTGATTGCCGGTCCACGCACCTTCGAGCAATGGTCCAATTATCCCGGTGCCCTGGACTTCGCCTGGACCAAGGAGGACGAAGCACTGGTCGACAGCCTTGTCAGACCGGGACATCCCTCGTCGCCCGGCTACACGGATCCCGGCTATCCGGTCGAGGGTCGCTTCGCGAAGGTCGTGTAGCTACCGCACCAGCCGCGCCGATGATTTCAGAATGTCGGCAGCCTCGTGCACGATGCGCGAGACGATTGTCTCGGCCGGCTCGACCGCGTCGATCAGGCCAAGCGCCTCCCCGGCGATGATCGGCGCCAGCGCCGGATCGCCGGCAGCGATCGCGGCGAAGACGCGCTTCGTCTCGGGCGGACGGTTGGCGCTGAGTTCGTCCTCCTTGCCGTGCCATCGATCAGTGAAGGCGTTGCGCACGACGCGGATGTTGAACCGTTCAGGCCAATAGCGCTCGCGCACGATGTCCGTCGAGGAGGTGCGCAGCGTATCGTCACCCGTCGCCTGGGTGCCGGCCGCCTGCACATTCGGATGCACGAGCGCCTCCGCAGCGGCCCAGAACCGCGTGCCGATCACCACACCTTCAGCTCCGAGCGCGAGCGCCGCCGCTAGTCCGCGTCCGTCGGCGATGCCGCCCGCGGCGCAGAGCAGCGTCTCGGGCGCCTCGCGTGCCAGCAGGTCGGCGATTTCCGGCACGAGCGTCATCGTCGCCCGGCGGGCGCCGTGCCCGCCCGCCTCGGTGCCCTGAGCAACGACGATGTCAGCACCAGCCTCCAGCGCCTCCATGCAATCGTCGCGCGACTGAACCTGGCAGACCAGCAGCGCCCCTGATGCCTTGATCGCCGGCGCGAACGGACGCGGATCGCCGAACGAGAGAAACACGGCGACGGGCTTGTGCGCGAGCATTCCATCCAGCAACTGCGGCGCCTCCGCAAGCGACCATGTGATGAAGCCGCCGCCGACCCGCGTATTACCAGCCTCGCGGAACTGCTGCTCGATCCAGGCGGCATCGCCATAACCGCCACCGATGAACCCCAACCCGCCGGCATTTGTCACCGCCCGCGCCAGCGCACCGCCTGCGGCGGTTCCCATCGGCGCCAGGATGATGGGATGCCGGATCCCCAGGCGTTCAGTCAGCGGCGTTTCGATGCGCATCCACATGCCTCCAGCCTTGCTCCGCGCTGTCTATCGTCCCTTGAACACGGGCCGGCGCTTCTCCATGAAGGCGCGGCGCCCCTCGACATAGTCCTCGCTCGCGAAGCATGCATCGATCGCGGCGTTGATCGTCGTGGTATCGCGCTTGTCGGCATCCTGCGTCGCCGCGTGAATGGCGAGCTTGGCGGCCTTGATCGTCAGTGGCGCGTTGTCCGCAATCGTCGCCGCATATTTGCGCACGTAGTCCTCCAGCTCCTCCGCCGGCACGACACGATTGACGAGGCCCATGATGCGCGCGTCCTCGGCCGTGAAGCGGTTCGCCGTAAAGAAAATTTCCTTGGCGAAAGCCGGGCCAACGATATCGACGAGGCGCTTGATCCCGGACGCCCGATAGCCGAGCCCCAGCCGGGCTGCCGGCACCGCGAAGAAGCTGTCATGTCCACAAATGCGAATGTCGGTATTGAGCGCTATGGCGACGCCGCCGCCGACGCAGAGGCCGCGGATCATGGCGATCGTGGGCTTGCTCACGTTCGTGATCGCCGCCTGCGCTGACGATCCGGCCTGGTCGTAGATCCGGATCGTCTCCTCGCGGTCGCGCTTCTTATCGAACTCCGAAATGTCGGCACCCGATACGAAGGCCTTGTCACCAGCGCCGGTGAGAACGATCACGCGGACCGCGGGATCGGCCTCGAAATCGGCGATGATCTTCGGGATCGCGGCCCACATCTCATAGGAAACGGCGTTGCGCTTCTCGGGCTGGTTGAAGATCATCCAGCCGATGCCGCCCTCTTTGCGGGCAAGCATCTTGGTCGTACCGAGCTCCATGTCCAGATCTCCACGAGGGCCGAGGCTGGCGCGCGTAATAACAACGCCTGAAGGCCGACCCGAACGAGGTCAGGGCCGCTTCCACTCACGTTGAGGCTATCCTTGAGCATGCCGCTGTCATTGGCAATCGCGTGTTGGCATACCAGCACGCGTGCGAGCGCGCGGCTCGTGGCCCGGTCGCGGCAAGACGGCCCGAGCAGGCCGGCAAGCCTCTCGCTTCACGCTGGCGGCGCCGCCTCGATTGCGACGGCAATTTCAGTTGCTTGGTGCGTCTAGCCCGCGGCGCGCACCGCGTCGGTGATCTTCTTCGCCGCGTCGGCGAGATTGTCGGCGCTCAGAATCTTGAGGCCCGACTCGGCCATGATTTTCTTCCCGAGATCAACGTTCGTACCCTCGAGCCGCACGACAAGGGGCACCGTCACACCGAGTTCGCGCGCTGCCGCAACGACACCCTCCGCGATGATGTCACAGCGCATGATGCCGCCGAAGATGTTGACCAGGATGCCCTTCACCTTCGGGTTGGCGAGCATCA
>CAUJKI010000607.1 GCA_963205015.1 Pseudomonadota bacterium | reverse complement strand
AGAGATTGATCTTGAGGTCCGCGATCTTTCTAAAGTGTACAAGGACGCTACCGCTCTCGATCAGATCGACCTGACGGTCTACAAAGGCGAGCTCGTTTCGCTGCTTGGCCCCAGCGGTTGCGGGAAGACAACATTGCTGCGAGCGATTGCGGGTCTTGTCGATCCTACGAAAGGATCGATCAAGATCAAAGGCAATGAAATTCTTCAGGTGCCGCCTCATCAGAGGAACGTGGGGTTCGTCTTTCAAAGCTACGCACTCTTCCCTCACATGACCGTCCACAACAACGTGGGTTTCGGTTTGAAGATGCGGGGTTTGAAGCACGCGGCAATCGACGCGGCCGTCCACCGGGTACTTGATGTTGTAAAGTTGCGAGACCTCGCACACCGCTATCCGGGTGAGCTGTCTGGTGGACAGCAACAGCGAGTCGCCATTGCGAGAAGCATTGTTCTCAATCCAACGCTGTTGCTACTGGACGAGCCTTTCGCTGCCCTGGACCGTGCCCTGCGCGATCATATGCAGATGGAGGTGAAGGCGCTGCAGCGACAGGTTGGCATCACGACGCTGTTCGTGACCCACGACCAGGATGAAGCCTTACGGATCAGCGATCGTATTGCGGTCATGAACGCCGGACGGATCGAACAGATCGACAGCCCGATAGAGTTGTACAAGAGGCCAAAGACCCCTTTCGTCCTCAACTTCATTGGCAAGTCGAACGTGTTGTCGGGCCGTGTGCTCGAGACGAGCACGAGCACGCTCCTCGTCGATATAGGTGGGCACACGATGCAGGTTCGCCCGCCCGAAAATGCCCGATTGGAGCGCGGGGAAGCGATCATGCTCTCGATCCGCCCCGAGCGGATCAGCGCAACAAGCGTACGGCCGGGTCCCGAAGAAATGGGAATTCCCGCTCGTATCGAAGATGCGGTCTTCCTCGGCGGCGTAACGGAACTTCATCTGCGAAGCGCAATCGCCGACCACGCCATTGTCGTCACGGGTCAGATCGATGTCCCCTCGAATCCCGAGGAGGGGAGCGAGATGTGGCTTCGCTGGCAGCCAAGCGACGTTCTAGCATTTGCCAATTCGTCGGCCGATAGTCGGAGATTGTGATGTCTTCGCGCAATCGGGACCGATGGGCGTTGGGAATGCTCGCCGGCCCAGGCGCAGCCTTCATGGTCCTGGCCTTTGTAGTGCCGGTTGCCGTGCTCGCTGCATCGAGCTTTCTCGACGCCGACAAGAACTTCACCATCGAGCGCTACTGGCGCTTCTTTTCCGACACGCAATATGTTTCGACCCTCTGGAACTCGATCCGGATTGCGTTCTATGCGACGGCCGCAGCGACACTGGTCGCCTATCCGCTCGCTTATGCAATGGCGAGGCTCGGATCGGGATGGCGAAGCCTGATTTTGATCGTCACCATTCTGCCTCTGACGATCAGCGTCGTCATCAGGTCCTTTGGATGGCAGATCCTCTTGCGAAACGGCGGACCGATAAATCAATCTCTCATAGCTTTGGGCGTGATCGATGAACCGATCAGGCTACTGTACTCGGAAATAGGCGTAGTGATCGGTCTTGTGCACGTCTTCCTGCCGTTCATGGTTCTGCCATTGGCGTCCGCGATAGAGCGGATCGACCGGCGGCTGGAGGAGGCTGCAATGATCCTCGGCGCTTCCGCTCCGCGTCGATTCCTGCATGTCGTATTGCCCTTGAGCGTGCCCGGATTGGCTGCGGGCGCCACTCTTGTATTCACCGCAAGCATTAGCGCCTATGTCACACCTGCGCTCCTCGGCGGCGAGGGCATTCAAGTTATGCCGACGATGGTTGCGCAACAGGTGCTCACGCTGATGGACTGGTCGTTTGGCTCTGCCGTCTCGATGGTGCTTACCGTCGTAAGCCTCGGGGCGGTGATCATTCATTGGTGGGCCGCAGCTCGTCTCACCAACCGGTCGTCGCAAGCAGAGACAAGCAAATGAGCAAGACGGCCTCCGGACATCTCCTCCTCAAGGCGCTGGTGCTGGTGATCCTGTTGTTCATTCTCTCTCCTTTGGTCGTTGTGATCGTCTCATCGTTCGGAGAGGCCGCGTTCCTCTATTTTCCTCCGAGCTCATACTCCTTGAGATGGTATCACGAGATCTTCGTGCTCGAAGGCCTGGGTGAAGCGCTGCAAACGAGCCTGATAATATCAGGCATCGCAACACCGCTTTCCGTCATCCTCGGCACAACCTCGGCGCTGGCGATCGCTCGCTACAGCTTCCTTGGAAAGCCAGTCCTGATCGGCGTGTTGCTTTCACCTCTCGTTGTGCCTGCGATCGTGATCGGCATTGCGATGCTCCAGTTTTTCAAGACAATCGACTTGATAAGTTCTCTGCAGGCAATGACGGTCGCGCATGTCGCCATCACGCTGCCGTACATGGTCCGCACGGTCGTCGCGAGCCTCGAGATGGAAGATCAGAGCGTATTGGAAGCGGCGACAATGCTCGGCGCCAACATGTTCCAATCATTCATCCACGTAACGCTTCCGACCATCAAATCATCCATATTTTCGGGCGCCATCTTTGTGTTCATAATCTCGTTCGACAACTATGCGATCAGCCTGTTCCTGTCTGACGCACTGACGACGACTTTGCCGATCAAGATGCTGGAGTACATCGAAACAAGGACGGATCCAGCCATAGCCGCACTATCGAGCCTGCTGATTCTGCTGTCTGCAGTGCTGCTGTTGATTTCAATTTGGATAGTCGGACTCAAGAAGGTTGCTCGATTGAGCGGAGCTTAGTTGTCGCGCATTCTCGTCGGTATCGAGGAGCGGCGGCCGCGTCTCTCATATTCGACGCCTAGAGGTGACATTGGTACGTGACTGCGAGCACCTACCGGGGTCACGGGTTGCGCATCGTGGCAGGATGCAATGGTCTCGAGATCTAGCTGTTGCCCGCAACGTTGGCATCAGGCCAGTTCATAAGGATTCGCTTCGCCAGCAAGTGAAGACGGCGTCCCAACTTATCGAAACTCAATACCTTGACCTTCGGCCCCATGCCTCCACAGTTCATCGCGACGACGACGCCATCAGGGAGTACCAGCGGGACGGAGACACCGTAGGCCTGACCTTTCCACTCACCGAGACTGAAGCAATATCCCGAGGTGGCATAGCGCTTTACTTCGCGCTCGATGCTCTTGCGCGTTTCCGGCCAATCCTTTTTTGGAATGGTCAGAGCAAGCTCCTTTAAGATGGCTTCGCGCTCATCAGCCTCCAAACCGGCCAAATATGCGCGCCCCATCGACGAAACACCGATCGGAAATCGAGCGCCGATATCTTGAGCAAAAAAGGATGTCGAAGTGTTTCGCACCCGCTCGATGAAAACAATATCCAAGCCATCTCGCACGCCCAAACCCACTGAAAGATGGGTTTCCCTAGCCATCTCCTGCATAAGAGGGCGAGCGACTTGCCGAATGCGCAACTTGGCAAGCATTGGATGGCTGAGTGTCAGGATTCGGGGTGTCAGTCGAAAACCCGGCCAATCCTCTCCGCGTTCAAGATATCCAAGCTCGCACAGCGTATATGTGAGGCGCGATACTGTCGGCCGCGGCAAGCCGGATCGCGCCGCCAGCTCAGCATTTGTGAGGAAGTCATCGCCCGGTCGGAAGCCTTCGAGGAGCTGTATGCCGCGAGCGAGTCCGTTGATGAATTTTCGTCCCGATCGAACCTTCAGCGCGACTACTGAACCGGGCTTGCGGGGCGTCATGCCGTCGCCTGACTTCATGCCCGATCCTCCTCCAGCACACTTTTCGGCCATCAGGCCGTGCCCATCCTCCCGAATTTTACTGGGTGACACGGCTTTCCTCAACGGGCAATGCTTTGTGCGAGGCGTGCTAGGAAGCCATGACATCCCTGCGCGCTCTTCGGCCGAGGGCGGCTGGAAGCCGGTGAACATTGAACGCTCGTATGAGCGTACTTTTAACTCTTGGTCCTGGTACTAGGCAGCCTGGTTAGCCGGCTGGATGAGCCATCGAATTTCGAAGTGCAGGCGATGACACTCGTGGTCGTCTCGCCAGGCTTCTGTCGCCGCGCCAGCGCCGATCATCCTCTTTTGAAAGCCGCTCGCGCTTCATCATCCCGCTCACTCCGGAGCTGGAATCGAGCAACTGCCGTCTGAACCGATCGACCCAAGCCTGAGTGCGTTTCAATCTGCGGCGAGCCGTAAAGTCAGCGTGCCTGTCGCGATTTTCTCGCGGTCAGATAGGAATGTGACGAGGATCCAAGACTCGTCCGCTTTTGATCACGCGGTAGATGCTACCGAACGCCGACACACTCTCGAGAGGATTGGTGTTGAGGACCGCCAGATCCGCCATCTTTCCAGCTTCGACTGTACCTATATGGTCGATGAGCCCGAGAAGCTCGGCCCCCCAACGAGTGGCCGCCAGCACGCAGTCCATTGGCTTCGCGCCCGCCTCCTGCATGAGCCTCGCTTCATCGACGAAGTTGCCTAACGTGTCGGTACCGAACGCGAACTTGACGCCTGCCTTGAGCGCATTTCGGAAGCCTGGCTGATGATATTGACGAAGTAGCTCGCCATGCTTCTGAACCCCTTGGCCGCGGCCCCAATCATTGCAGTGCTCGAGATAACCGCTGAATGTCGGGACAAGAAACGTCCCGCGACGTGCCATCTCCTCTGCGGTGCGCGCACTAAGCATGATGCCATGCTCGATAGTGTCTACGCCGGCCTCCAGCGCATTTGCGATGGCTTCATCGCATATGGCATGGACCGCACAGCGCTTGCCGTGATGATGAGCGACGTCGAACGCCGCCTTCATTATCGGCACGTCCAGGTTTATGGCGCTAATGGGCTCGCCTGCTGCAAGTTCCCATTCGATGCTGGCCATGCACTTGACCCAGTCCGCGCCCTCTTTGATCTGCTGCGCGGCAGCCTTGCGTGCTTCGAGCGGCGAATCCACCTCGACCCCGTTGCGCGACGCGTAACCTGCAGTCGCGGTCAGTGATCGACCAACAATCACCAGACGAGGGCCGACCAGATGACCGTTCTCGATCATGGTGCGCATAATTCTGCTTAGGCCGTTTCGCGATCCCATCTCGCGAATTGTCGTTATGCCTTCTGCGAGATTTGTTAGGACGGTCTTGACGCAAATCCCTAAGAGGATTTCGTCGCTCGTAAGCGCTTGGGTCCCAAGATGGCCGCGAACCCGCTTCGTGGCTACGTGATCATGAGTATTGATAAACCCCGGCAAGAGAAACTTACCGCTTAAGTCCACCTCTACTTGATCAGCACCGGTGGGCACGCCATCCGTGCGCTCAGCAACGGCGATTATTCGATCTCCTTCGAGAAGAACAAAACCGCGGGGGATTGGCTTTTCATCAACGCCAGTGATCAACGTCGCATTTTTGAGAAGTGTGCGCTGCTTTTTCATGTTGGTTTGCTCGCGTTGATCGCACTGGCTTGTTGGTCCTTACCTTGCCCTCAGTCCGTATTCTTGCTGTCGGACACCTTGGAAGTGCTCCCATCAGTCGCGGCGAAAGCCTACCTTAGGACACATAAAGGTAGGGGCCAGAATTCGCGTCAACGACGGCTACTCGATAAACGCCATGCGCGCGACAGAGCGTTTTACGTTGTGACATAGTTTGTTTTTGGCGCTCTCTCGCGCGCCGCTCGAACGGCAGACAGACTGCGACAGAACAACTCGTCGGCAGAGGAAGCGTCGCCGACAACGTCCGAAATGTAGTGCAATACAGGCGTCGATCTTCTCCGCATTTCGATCGCGTCATCGACGTCAAATGCCGAGACCTGCGCAGCGGGCGAAGTTTGATGCGACTTCCGCTGAGGCCTCAGGCCTCCTGAACAAAGCGGTAGACGTGAAATCCTTCCAACACGACCTCGTCATGCTGATTGAAGATCGTGGTCGCTGCGCGCAGGTACTTCTTGCCGCCGTCGCTCCAGATGCGGTCGACCTCCCAGAACGGCGACAGCGTATCGCCGACGACGACATGCCTGAAGAACCGGCAGCCCTGCTCGATGAGCACCATCCCTGACATGTT
>CAUJKI010000606.1 GCA_963205015.1 Pseudomonadota bacterium | reverse complement strand
TCCCTGTTCCTTGGCGACCCGGCCTCAGCCAACGTGGAGGTCACCAACCTCGATCGGTGGGTACACGGATACCTGCGCAGGAAGAAGTACCCACATCGTATTGCCTACGGCCTGCAAGACGACCCATGGCGGAGCGCCCTGGAACTCGCCCCTGCATCGCTGGGCCTCGATGACGCGTTCTTCGCCGATGAATGGTCGCAGGTGATCACGGCCCAGGGGATCGACTCGCTCGACGACTACCGGAAGGCGTCGCGCGTGGGACGGGGCACCGTCCTCACCCGGGCCAAGCGAGACCAGATCTGGCCCGTGTTCGAGGAGTACCGGCTGCAGCTCAGCTCGCGTCAGCTCAAGGACGCCGACGACGCGTTCCGCGACGCCGCGGCGCTACTCGCCAGCGAGAAGGAGTCGCTCCCGTATGGCTCCATCATCGTCGACGAGACGCAGGACTTCGGGCAACAGGCGTTGGTGCTGCTGCGCGCGATGGCCGCGAAGGGACAGAACGACCTCTTCTTCGTGGGTGACGGGCATCAGCGCATCTACGCGCGCCATCGGGCTGCGATGGGCAAGTGCGGCATCGACATTCGTGGCCGCTCCAGGAAGCTGTACCTGAATTACCGCACGACCGAGGAGATCCGCCGCTTCGCTGTCGCGCAGCTCGAGGGCCGCGAGATTGACGACATGGACGGCGGGACGGACGACAATCGACTGTACAAGACGCTGTCCCATGGCCCCGCGCCGGAGCAGGTCGAGACCTCGAGCCCCGACCAGGCCTTGGACGTAGCGATCGCGCGCATCACAGGTTGGCTGAGCGACCCAGACCTGCCGGCTGGAACGGTGTGCCTCATGGCACCCTCCAAGAAGCTGCGCGGCGCCGTGGCCGACCGGCTGAAGGCGGCGAAGCTGCCCGTGAGCGTTGTGACGTCGGAATCGGCTGACACAGCGTCCGGCGACGCCGTCCGCGTGGCCACGATGCATCGGGCGAAGGGATTGGAGTTCGACCGGGTGGTGGTGCTGGCTCCCAAGGGGGTCGAACCTGCGGGCGGAACCGATATCGCGCAATTGATCTACGTGTCGCTGACGAGAGCCAAGACGGCCGCCGTCCTCGTCCGGTGATGATCAAGGAGCATAGCCTTCCCCCACCGACAGGCCTGGGCGAAGAGCAGAAGCGGCATCGGGCGGAATGTCGCCTCGACACGTGCCTGAAGGGTGCGCGCTCCACGCGTCGTTCAGCGCGCCGTCGACTCGGTCTGGTTCGATATCGGTCTGTCGGAGGGCACAGATGAACATTGAGATCCTGAGTGGGGCGACATCTTTCGCCGACAGATTCAGGGAATGCTGCTCTCGGTACGACCGACTGGACTTGGCAGTCGCATGGTGCGGCGATCCATCTAAGACTCTTCCCTACGACCAAATCGGCGCGTTCAGAGGACAAGTGGACGCGACGGTGGGCATTGCCCTCAATCGCACGCATCCTGACGCCGTGTCGTGGTTCATGGGTCGCCAGAGGACTCAGGTCAGAATCGTGGAGGGCGAAAACGTCTTCTTTCACCCGAAGGTCTATCTATTCACCAAAGGCGATGCGTTTGCCTTGTTCGTAGGAAGTTCGAATCTTACGTTCAGCGGCTTCTACAAGAATGTCGAGGTCAATGCCTATTGCGAAGGTTCGCTGTCAGCCCGCGGCGCCAGTGGTGTGAAGGAACTGCGCGGACGACTGTCTGAATGGAGGACGGACTCATTCTCGTTTGTGCCCTCTGTGCGATGGCTGAACGGATATCGCAAGAGGTATCAGGCTTCATTGGCAAAGGCTCGCAAGGCGGGACTTGTTACAGAGCCTCAAGTTGAAGAACAGGTTGCCAGCGCGAGTTGGCTCAGACAAGCAGACTGGAACGTGTACTACGGGAAGGTCCTCGCCGGGCTGCGCGGTTCCGGACGCGAGGGCGGGCTCCGAACGGCCTTGGACGCCGGCGAACGTTTGCTGCCGCGCCCATGGAAGACGTCCTACTTCTCAGACGTCGAGCGGCGTCGGGTGATCAACGGCCTCGGCGACGACTACGCCTCCCTCGGGCACGTTGGCGCATCAGGAGCATTCCGGCAGCTGGTCAGGAATGGCACAGCACAGCAGCATGCCACCATCGTTCGCAGCATGAACGCCATTTCGGCGCTCCCCAGGCCGATACCCTGGCGTCGCCTTGAGCGCGTACTGCATGATCTCGTGCGTATTGGGCCGACGATGAAGGTGTGGGGCCGGTTACTCTGCCTAGTCAGACCTGACCTCTTCTGTACGGTGGCTGCCCCAACGGTCCGAGCGAATCTATCGCAAGTCGTGGGGATAGGACAGGGACGCTTCGCTGACGTCGATGGATACATCGAACTGATCCGATTGCTGCACGCATCGCCCTGGTTCAACACTTCAGCACCGCAGACGCGACGAGCGAAGGAGATATGGAATCGGCGCGTGGCGTACATGGACGCGATCTTCTATTAGCTCAGAAGCCATTGAAGGGCGCCGATCTTCGCCATGCCTGTGAATGGCCGCGGCCAGCGGGCCGCGGCTTCAGGGAACATAGCTCCGCAACGAACACCGCGCCGCGAGAGGAACCTGCTGTGACGCCACAGCTTCTGGACGATAGACCAGATGAGCTTCAACGCCTTCTGGGAGCATTCAAGGCCGGGCGCACGGCAGAGGCGCTCGCGGCCTGCGAGACGCGGATCGCGGAGTGCGACACGGATTCGAAGGCGTGGTTCATTCTGGGCCTGATTGCCCACGAAGAGGGTCGGGATGAGGACGCGCGGCAGGCGTACTCCTCGTCCCTGTTCGGTCACGTCTACTGGCTGCTCCGACGGCGACAGGCGATGTATTTGCGACCGGAGAACCCTCACTCCTCCGAGCTGGCGGAGCCCATATGGATGAAGGCATTCGTCCAGGCTGCAGCCCGCATCACCGCGGAAGATGGTTGCGCCGAGTTCGGGCTCGCCGAAGAGCACCTGTCGGACGCTGACGCGCCCAGTCGAGGATTGTTTTGGCTCGACAGCAAGGGGCAGGATGGCGGCGTGCGCCGGATCTGGCTGGTAGACGCTGCTTCGGCGCTCTTCTACCTCCTGCGAACCAACGATTTCTACAGCACTTGTCTGGGAAATCTTGCGGTCACGTTGCGGCGGCTCGGTGAGCAGCAGCTCGCAGCAGCGTACATAAGGGAAGCCGAGGAGATGCGGCCGCAACAGTTGTGACACTGTGTGACAGATAAGGGCGAAGCACGAAACCATCCGCGGCGACCGTCGATTTCGGACGCTCGCCATCCGACCGCCATCGGTTCCCGTCATGCCATGCGCGGTTGTCGCGGATGCTCTTGCAGCCGCAGGCCAGAAATGGCCTTTCAACTCCCGCAAGAAGCGACAGGTCCGGAACGACGGGCCGAGCGGCGCGTCCGCCCAGACTATACAAGTACCTTGATCCGGAAGACAATCCGCAC
>CAUJKI010000605.1 GCA_963205015.1 Pseudomonadota bacterium | reverse complement strand
TTGGTTGCCGACCAGCGCGGGAAGGTAGTCGTCCTTGATGTCTGGTCTACGTGGTGCCTGCCCTGCATTCGGGAGTTTCCCAATCTGGTTGCGCTGCACCAGAAACATGGCGACGCGGTCGCGTGCATGTCGCTAAGCTGCAATTATACGGGCGCCGAAGGCGAGGCGCCCGACGACGCTCGCCCTGAGATTGAAGCATTCCTTCGCCAACAACGGGCAACGTTCACGAATGTCCTTTCAACCACGCCTGACGAAAAGCTCTTCGAATTGCTCGGCGCCGCCTCGGTGCCGGTAGTCCGCGTTTACGACAAACAGGGCCAGCTTCGTAAGCAATTCATGAACGATGACGCGGAGTATGGCGAGGAAGGCTTCTCCTACGAGCAACACATCGCACCCTTGGTCGCTCAACTGCTGAACGAGTGACGCGCCGGCGCCAACGTTTCGAACTTTGAGGACATGGGCCACGCCCTTCGTGCGGCGTTTGCACTTTGAATTACCCAGACGCGCTAGTCGTCCTATCGTCCGTGCAAGCGGCGCGCGGACACAATTCGAGCAAGGCGAATCCCACCCGGACGCCAAACCTGGTCTGCCCAACACGCCGACTCCGTTCGATCGTTCAACAAACCTCGTTCTAGCAGGTCGCATAATCTCAGGTATGTAGTCGCCCGATACCTACCCTGAAATCCGCGACATGGTCGACTTGGACCAAGTGGCGAGATAGGCTCTCCGCCTGTTGCGGCGGCGGCGCAGTTGCTCTTGGCGAGGTTAATCGGGAACCGGGCTTGGTCCGCTCGGAGGTTTTCCTCTGTCAAGTGAATCGTGATTTGCCAGGGGGGCGATCAACCGAGGCCCCTGGCCCGTCACCTCGCACCAACCGAGCGAGACCTTCAACGGACGTCGATTCCGCCACTGCGTGTACAAACGCCGACTTCTCTGGCTCATCGAGCAACGTGAACCAAGCTATCGGCGGGGCAGGTCGGTCATTCACGAATGTAACGCGAGCTACGGCGTCGAGATCAAGGCGCCACATTGAGTGATGCCATGATGAAGCCACGAACGATCATTTGCTCAATCAACCGGCCATCGTCACTGGTCTACAACTTCGCCTCGAACCCAGAAAATCTGCCCCGATGGGTACGTCGCTTTGTCTGTCGGTCAGGATGTCCGGCGACGAATGGCAGCTGGAGATGCCCACAGGCTGGATTGGGAATCAGTTCGCCCCCGCCAATGACTTCGGCGTGTTGGGTCCCATCGTCACTTTGCTTGACAGTCAATTGATCTTGAATCCAATGCGAGTCGTCGCCAATGGCGAGGGAAGCGCGGTGATGTTCCCGCTGTTTCAACTGCCTGGCATGGCGGACGAGCAATTCGTCAAAGACGTCGGGATGGTCGAAGCCGATCTTCGGACGTTGAAGGCCGCGATGGAAGCTGGAGACTGAAGCAGCGTTGTCTTCGATTGCTGGGCGTGTTCGTCCTCACGTGAGAGCGGGCAGTCGGGTGACGTTCAGAGTTTCTTGCGGTATTCGACGATGCGGTACGTTTCCTTGAAGCCCATCCGCTCGTGGAATCGCTGAGCATCCTGATTGTCGAGTTCAGCATCGGTGGCGATTTCAGTGCATCCCTTCGACCGGCGCCAACTCTCTGCCTGCTCAAGTAGTTGTCGAGCCAGACCTGATCCTCGATGGTCGGGATCGACGTAGATGCCCTCGACATAGCCCACCGGACTGGAGAGGCCGTCCACGACATTGCGAAGAGACACCTCGATCAAGCCACATGCGTCTCCGTTCTCACCAACGGCCAGAAAGCACTCCTTGGTGTCATCCCGCAGGTACAACGCCATCTCTCGCTCATGAAACGCCCGGTCGATCCCCGTGTAGACGGCGTTTCGCAGACGCAGCCACTCGGCGTGATGCCGGCTTGTCGCTGTGACCACTTTGACGCTCATTTACCAATTCCACCAAATGAGGCTCAGTTGCAGTACGGTCGCAATCGACACCCAGACGAAATACGGCGCCTGCGCTACGGCCACCCAGCGGTAGTGCGGCCCAATGGCGGCCATCATCCAGAGGATCGTGGCCCACACGACCAGAATATCCACCGAGGCGAGCGGCAGATTCCGCAGCCCGAACGGGATCAGCGTGAAGATCAGGTTCGCCACGAGATTCACGGCGAACGGGATGGCGACCTTCCACGGCAGTTTGCGGCGAAATGCCTGCACGAACACAAAGCCGAAGGTGACGGCGATGATCGGGTAGAGAATCCACCAGATCAGGCTGATGGTGGCCGGTGAAGGCGTCCTGTCCGGTTTTGCCAGGGCGTCGTACCCCTCCATCCAGGGCATCGGTTCTCCGAGAGCGGCTCGAGCAGGCCATCAGGATTGCGGTCGATTCGCCGAAGCACGGCCTTGGGCCGAGCGACACCGTGGGCGTCATCATCGCCGACGTGGACGAGACGAAACCTGCGAAGCCGTCCGATGGAAGCGATTAACCGGCATTCTTGTCAGCAAACTGTTCGATCATCGCCGCCGCTCGGAGGAGACCATCTTTGTTGCTGAGTTTGTTCCTGATCTCTTCACACTGAGATCGCACGGGGTTTGACTCAAGGAGATGCCCAAGCTTCTTGCTGATAGTGCGAGGGGTGAACTGAGAAGGTTTCACCCAGTCGCCCACTCCAAACCGTTTGAGGCGGGCTGCATTGTCGAATTGGTCGCGAGCAAGCGGCATCACGAGTTGCGGAACACCTGCGGCCAGCCCTTGGGCCGTCGAGCCGATCCCTCCATGATGAACGACAGCTGCCGATCTGGGCAGCAGCTCGCTGAAAGGGACATACGGGAAATGTCGCACCAAGGACGGCAAGTTCTCGGGTATCTGCTCGAAGAACCGCGTCAGCAGAATCCCCTGACGTTGCAACCGATCACAGACAGCCACGGCAGTCTCGAAAAACTGCTTTCCGAAGACGTTGGACGAACCCGGTGTGAAAGCAATCGGAGGGTCTCCTGATTTCAAAAAGGCATCAACGTCGGCTGGCAGGCCGTCCGGGTTGGGTTCGTCCCACAACGGGAAATCTGTCTGGATCAGGTTCGCAGGCCAATCACGCTGTGGCGAACAGAACCATTCGGGAAACAGGCAGAGGACACACCACTTCGAATGCCACCAGCGAGTGATCTGCTTCACCGGAGCGAGGCCCAGTTCCTTTCGGAAGCTGTTGAGATCGGGACAGACGACCGGATCGATAAAGAACCGTTCGCCGATGCGAAACTGCAGTCGCTGCACCCATCTTGGCCCATACATGCCGGGTATCTGTGGCGGGGAAATGTTACTCCAGACGACAGCAGGCTGCATGTGCGCCGTAATGATGGGAAAGCCGATCTTGTCCTGCGCCACTAACCCGCCCAATCCAAAGCAGTTCACGATGCCGATGGTCTCACCCGGACAGTGCAGATCGGCAAAGATGTCGTATTGCTGTCTCAGGTTTGGCTCAATGAGGCTA
>CAUJKI010000604.1 GCA_963205015.1 Pseudomonadota bacterium | reverse complement strand
ATGTGCTTCGCGCAGGTGAGGCCCGAGGCACCCGCCCCCACGATTCCGATCGACTTCTGCTTCGTCATGGCAATCCGGTTTCGGTTCCGAAAATCCAGTTGTCCGGACGTTAACGGGGCGAGGGGAGCTTGTCACCCGCGTCTGGTGCATGACCGTCCGACATCGCCGAGCGCTCTCAGAGCACTTCGAAAACGTCGTAGATGGCGAACTCGGGCTCGCGTCGCCCCACGCCGATACCGACGATCCTGTTCAGCCAGTCGTACTTGGCCGATGCCGTCTCGAAGGTCAGGGCCGTGCGGAGGTAGTGGCTCTCCCGCGGCACGCGCTCGCCCGCGGCGATGCGGGCCATGACTTCGGCTGGCGCGTGCCTGACGCCACGATAGCTGATCAGCAGCGGATGACCGTCGTCGAGCTCCAGCGGCAGGCGGACGTCGGGGCGGACGGCACCGTCGCTGCCGCCGAGGAGGATGTCCACGCCGCCGGGCACGATCCTGGCTTTGATGCGCGGGCCCTCGAACTGCCCCTGGCTGAGCAAGTCGATGCGACGGTTGCCGAGCGGGCCATTGCCGAGCATGTAGGAGCCTGTGACGGCGATCTTCAGCTCGCCGATGTAGGCGGATTTCAGTTCGGGCATTTCCTGCTTCCCCGGTCGCTGTGTTTGACGGAAGAGGCAGGAGATCACAGAAGCCCTCATCCCACCTTCAAATATCCATAGCCCTTCGACTGGAGATAGGCGACTGTCGCGACGCCCGAGGGGACGATCTTGATGTACGGGGCGGTCTTCGCCTTTGCGAGGTCCAGTCCCATGCGCTCGAAGGTGATCCGGCAGAGATAGACCTCGACACCATACTGCGCGAGACCGGCCATGCGTTTCTCGAACTCGGGCTCGATCGCTGGCGTCTTCTCCCAGGGTGTGCCGACGAGATCGGTCAGGTGGTATTTGATGCCGGGGCCGTGCGCGACGATGACGATCTTGATCCCCATGGGATCGAAGTCGTGCGCGGAGAGATGGTTGTTGATGTTCCGCAGCATCGCGTCATAGCGCCGGTCGTCGCCGAAATCGCAGTGATAGAGGCACGCGATATCGGTGTCCTTCTTGAGATCGGCGAGTTTCAGCTCACGGGCAGCTGCCGCGCTCGGGAGTGTAGCGGCAAGCGCGGCCGAGCCTGCGGCGAGGGCACCAATCAGGTGGCGACGGTCGATGTCGGTCATGATGATTTCTCCGCAGATCGGGGCCAGAAGCCGACATTCTAGGCCCCGGAAGTGCCTGCCGCGGCACAAACCCGCGCACTGCGGATCAAATCTGCGTGGGGGTGCACCCTACTGCGCGGCATCCCAGGCCGGGCGAGCATGAAAATGCTCCTCGCGCACATAGGGGCCGCCGCCCTGGCCGGGGCGCGACGACATGAGTGTGAATTGATCGACGTTGAAAGGCCAGGCTTGAAGCGGCGGACGCGCACTGAGGAAGCGCGCGACCATCTCGGGCTTGGTGTTCTTCAGGCGAGCGAGCGTGATGTGTGGCTTGAAGGCCCGCGTCTCGGGCGGCAGGCGGGCGGCACGAGCGGCGCGCTCGCTCGCCCGCTGGAGCGCATTCAAGGGCTCGCTGTCGGCAATGCCGGCATAGAGCGCGCGCGGCTCGCGTCCGCCGAATACACCGAGGCCTGTCACCCTGAGCTCGAAGGGATCGAAGTCGACGCGCGAGAGTGCACTCACGAGTTCGTCGGCTTCGAGATTGCCGATGTCGCCGAAGAAGCGGATCGTGAGGTGCATGTCCTCGATGTCGACCCACTTGGCGCCCGGCAGGTTGCCGCGCACGAGGTCGAGCTGTGCGCGCACGATCTCGGGGATCTCGATGGCAGTGAAGAGGCGGGGCATAGCGCGGCTCATTCCGTCGGCTTGATGTGACGTATCATTTGCCTACTGCCGCCGCATGCCTCTTTTTCACGCGGCCGATCAGCTCTTCCACGTGCGGCAGAATGCCCTGGACGATCACGTCGACGCCCTTCGCATTGGGGTGCAGCCCGTCATCGAGATTCAGGGTGCCGTCGAGCACGACCCCCTCGAGGAAAAAGGGGTAGTAGAGAACGCCGTGCTGGCGCGCGAGATCAGGAAAAATACGGTCGAAGACGCCCGTATACTCAGGTCCGTAATTGCGCGGTGCCCGCATGCCCGTGAGCAGGATGTCGGCGCCCTTGGCCTTGATGCGCGTGATGATGGCATCGAGGTTCTTGCGTGCGGCCGCCGGATCGAGGCCGCGCAGACCATCGTTGGCGCCAAGCTCCACGATGACGGCATCGGCGTCGTCCGGCACGGCCCAGTCGAGACGCGCGAGCCCTCCCGCCGTGGTATCGCCCGACACGCCCGCATTGACGATGACGACATTGTGCCTCCGCGCCTTCAGGGCCGCTTCGAGCCGTACCGGAAAGGCGTTCTTCGGCGCCAGGCCATAGCCTGCCGTCAGGCTGTCACCGAACGCGATGATACGGACGGGGCGCTCCTGGGCGGTGGCTGTGTTCATGTGGGCGAACAGTCCGAGGACGAGGAGGCATAGATTGACGGCGGCACGCCGCGTCACCATTTGCCCCCAATGTCGATCAAACTCAGGCCGTAAGCGCGTGCGAAGGGACATCGGCACATCCTGCGTTGGGAGCCGGACTGGAATCTGTCAGATAGGTATCCGGGCGCAAGTTGCTACGGTCGATCGGAAAATTCCCGTTGGCGCCGCTTTTCGAAGGTCGCCCACACCCATGGAGTGTCTGCCATCGTCTCCGAACCTGTCATCGAGCTGGCGAACGTTAATCTCACGCTTGCGAGCCGTGCCGGCCAGGTCGCGATCCTGCGCGATCTAAGCCTCTCCATTGCGGCGGGTGACTCGGTTGCCGTCGTCGGCCCCAGTGGATCGGGCAAGACCTCCTTGCTGATGGTCATGGCGGGGCTCGAGCGAGCGACGTCAGGGCGTGTGGCGGTGGCTGGCCACGATTTTTCAGCTATGAGCGAGGATGCGCTCGCGCTCGCGCGCGGTGCCAGCATCGGCATCGTCTTCCAGTCCTTTCATCTCGTGCCGACCATGACGGCGCAGGAGAACGTGGCGCTTCCGTTGCAGTTCCGTGGCGAGGCTGATGCCTTCGAGCGCGCCGGCGAGCTGCTCGGCGAGGTCGGTCTCGCGCAGCGCGTCACGCACTTCCCGGCCCAGCTCTCGGGCGGCGAGCAGCAGCGCGTCGCGCTC
>CAUJKI010000603.1 GCA_963205015.1 Pseudomonadota bacterium | reverse complement strand
TGATGGACGCTGCGATTGCTCGTTTCATGGAACCCTCACAGTTGCAATAGCAGACCGCATAGTGACTCGTTCTATGTACTCCGACTATGCGGTCGTCAGTGGAGGGGCCTAGATTGTCGCGCATTCAACGACATGATGTCGCTAGAATCCGACTACTTTCAACGCCGACCGGCTCCAGGCTTCGCTCTCGCGGATGTCGGCGAAGATAGTCACCTGTAGGAACGACGTAGTCGCTATCGGGGTCACCAAACGCACCAAACGGATGTTTGTAGTCGTCCCATGACCACCTGCGGCCATCCGTCTTAAATAGCGGCAACTCTGCTGGCACTGCCGGGCAGATCGCCTTGAACAGCGCGTGGCACTTATCGTAGACAGCGTCGAGTTGCGCCTCCTTAGCTTTGAGAGCCCGCCTATGTTCGAACAGAGCGAGAAGCTCCGGAGACACGTCTGACATACCCGCTACTGCGGGAACGCTTCCGGCGATGGCTGCGGCTGGAGCCGCGGCTAGGAATTGCCGCCGAGATGCTTTAAGGGCGTCGATGGCCTTGACCATGTGGTTACCTCACGTGGTTGGGGTTAGGCCTCGGCGAGCGTGTCCAGCGCTCGTCGGGGCCGTTGCAGTTTCACTCTACGATGCCGTGTCAAGTCCCCTACTGATAATTGCGAGCTGAGGCGCGAGCCTGCGGATGGATCGCTAGTCGGTATAGAGCGACAGCACGCTCAGGCGTGCTCGAAACGATCTGCTCCCACGCCTCTGAAGAGACGCGATGAAGGCCGACCATTTTTGAGCGCCCGCTGCGCTGAGCCCAGACTTCGCCTTCGACCTCAGCCACCTGCCTGATGCGCTTCGAGGATTCTCCCACCGAGCAGCGCATTGCGTTGGCGAGCTCAGTTACAGAGAGCAGCCGCCATTGGCCCCGCGCGCGGCACTCAGCGAGCAAGGCGAGGATAACGGCATCGTCCCCGTCGACGGCCGAAGGGGCCTGTCGGACCCTTGTCGGTCGCTTGCCGGACGTCTTCCGCTTCTTTGCTGGCGAGTTGCTGGCAACTTTCCAGCGATCATCAAGGTCGGTCTCGAAAGGCGGGACCGATGGCAGACTTGCCGGGGCGCGCTGGGCGCCCGGCCAGAGACTAGTGATGAAGTCCAGATTCATCATGGCTCTCTCCCGAGTGTGACCCCAAATGTGACCTCGAGGCCATTTGAAGGCTGTTCAGAGGAAGAGAGACGGCACCGTAAGTATCTGATTTTCTTATGGTACCGCCTCGTGGGCTCGAACCACGGACCCCCAGATCCACAATCTGGTGCTCTAACCAACTGAGCTAAGGCGGCACGGCATGACGGCGCCCCGGGAAAGGGGCTTCGGCCAATCAGCAGGGGGTTCTCTAATACGCTTCCAGGGCCTTGGCAAGGCGCGGACGCCCCACGAGGCAACGGCAGCGCGATCGCTGGGCACGAGGCGCGCGCCCAGCCGGCGCTCCGATTTCGCATGGCGGATTTGGAGGCGCGAAGTACCGAATTGATCTACTACAAGGCCGCTCCCGGGCGCCCGCACGTGCCGGCGCGCGGGGAGGGTGCGCGAACTTCAATTGGCCAAGGCGCGGAGCGCATTGCTGTGCCAATTCCCAACCCCCCGAAATCAAGACAGCCATCGAGCGATCCTGCGGTTGGCGGTGAGATCATGACGTCGGAGGCGGGTCGATTTGCGACCCTCACGATCGTCGGGATCGGCGTCGTCTACGGCGATATCGGAACGAGCCCCCTCTATGCGTTCCGGGATGCCGTCGCGGCTGCATCAGGCGGTCCCGGTGTCGTTCCGCGGGTCGGCGCCGTTCTCGGCATCCTATCGCTCATTCTGTGGGCGCTGATCATCCTCGTGAGCTCGAAGTACGTGCTGATACTGCTACGCGCGGACAATCACGGCGAAGGCGGCATCCTCGCACTCATGGCGCTCGTACAGCGCTCGGCCGCGCGCAAGGCGCTTCCCGCGCTGATCCTCGGTGCGGTTGGCGCCGCGCTTTTCTATGGCGATGCGCTGATCACGCCGGCCATCTCGGTCATGTCCGCGGTCGAAGGGGCCAAGCTGGCGATGCCGCTGACACATGGCTGGGTGGTCCTTGCGACGATCGTCATTCTCGTCGGCCTCTTCGCAGTACAGAGCTATGGCACGCACCGCGTTGCGCGCGCGTTCGGACCGGTGATGATCCTCTGGTTCGTGGTCATCGGCGGTGCGGGCCTCTATCAGATCGCGCGCAATCCGGTCGTGCTCGCGGCCGTCAATCCACTGCACGCCATCTCCTTCCTGACGAGCGACGTGGGCATAGGCCTTGCGACCCTCGGCGCGGTGTTCCTCGCCGTCACGGGTGCCGAGGCCCTCTATGCGGATCTCGGCCACATTGGTCGCAAACCCATTACCGTCGCCTGGTTCTTCTTCGTGCTGCCGGCGCTCCTGCTGAGCTATTTCGGGCAGGGTGCGGTTGTGCTGTCGAATGCGGCGGCGATCGACAATCCTTTCTACAGAAGCGTGCCCGATGCTTATGTCATGCCGCTCGTCGGGCTTGCGACAGCGGCGACCATCATCGCCAGTCAGGCAACGATCACGGGCGCCTATTCGCTCACTCGGCAGGCCATCCAGCTCCGGCTCCTGCCACGCATGACGGTGCAACACACGTCGGACGAGCACGCCGGACAGATCTACCTGCCCGCGGTCAACTGGCTGTTGATGGCCGGCGTGCTGACGATCGTGATCGCCTTCCAGGATTCGACGAAGCTCGCAGCCGCCTACGGTATTGCCGTGACAGGCACGATGATTGTCACGGCCATTCTCGCCATTATGATGATGTCCTGGAGCTGGAGGTGGTCGGCGCTCCGGATCGCCCTCGTCATGGCACCGTTCCTGGCGCTCGAGCTCGTCTTCCTGGCGGCCAATTTGCTCAAGGTGGACGATGGCGGATGGGTCGCGCTCGTTATCGCGGCATTGATGCTGAGCATCATGCTCGTGTGGTGGCGGGGCTCAGAGATCCTGCTCGCCAAGACGCGACGGACGGAGTTGCCGCTGGCGAACCTCGTGCCGATCGTCGAGCGCTCGCATGTCGCCGTCGTGCCGGGAACGGGCATCTACCTCACGGCCAATGCCGACAACACGCCGACTGCGCTCCTGCATACCATCAAGCACTTCAAGGCTGTGCACGAGCAGATCGTGATCCTATCGGTGATCCCCTCCAACTGGCCGCATCTCGAAATGAGCGAAGGCGTCTCGGTGGAGCGACTCTCCGACCGCATTGCCCGCGTGCGCGTCGTAACCGGCTTCATGCAGCAGCCGGATATCCCTGCGGTGCTCGCGTATTGCCACGGGAAGGGATTGCCGAGCGAGATCGCGTCGACATCCTTCATGCTCTCGCGGCGCGAGGTCAAGGCCGAGCATCCATCCGCCATGCCGGCAATAGCAACCGGCCTCTTCATCGTGCTCGCGCACAACGCGGCGGACGCGACGGATTACTTCGGCATCCCGAAGGATCGTGTCGTCGAGATCGGCACGCAGATTGGCCTGTAGAGGGCGCTCAATCCTGGAAGGGATCCTTCATCAGGATCGTGTCGTCGCGCTCGGGGCTCGTCGAGAGCAGCGTCACCGGGCACTCGATCAGCTCTTCGATGTGGCGAACATACTTGACGGCCTGCGCGGGCAGGCTTGCCCAGCTCCGCGCGCCCTGCGTCGATTCCGTCCAGCCCTCGAAGGTCTCGTAGATCGGCCTGACGCGCGCCTGCTCGTTCATGCCGGCGGGAAGCCGGTCAATCCGCCGGCCGTCGAGCTCATAGGCGACGCAGACCTTGATCTCGGGCAGGGCGTCAAGGATGTCGAGCTTGGTGAGCGCGATGCCGTTGAGGCCGGCGACGCGAACGATCTGGCGGACGAGCACGGCGTCGAACCAGCCGCAGCGCCGCCGCCGGCCGGTGTTCACGCCGAACTCCTTGCCGCGCTCGCCGAGCAGGCGGCCGATCTCGTCGGGCTCGCCATCGGGGCCAAGAAGCTCAGTCGGGAAGGGGCCGGAGCCGACGCGCGTCGTATAGGCTTTCGCGAGCCCCAGCACGTAGCTCAGCGCGGACGGACCGAGGCCCGAGCCGGCCGCTGCCTGACCGGCAACCGTGTTCGACGAGGTGACATAGGGATACGTGCCGTGGTCGATGTCGAGTAGTGCGCCCTGTGCGCCCTCGAAGAGAATGCGCTTGCCGGCCTTGCGGGCGCGATCGAGCGTCTCCCAGACGGTGTCGATGTAGGGGAGGATCTTCGGCGCGATCTCGGAGAGCTCGCGGATCAACGTCTCCTTCGCGATCTCCGGCTTGCCGAGGCCGCGCCTGAGGGCGTTGTGGTGGACGAGCAGGCGGTCGATCTTGGGGCCGAGATTGTGCAGGTTGCGCAGGTCCTGGACGCGGATCGCGCGGCGGCCGACCTTGTCCTCGTAGGCGGGGCCGATGCCGCGCCCCGTGGTGCCGATCTTCTGCGCGGCAGCCGCCTCCTCGCGGAGCTGGTCGAGCTCGCGGTGCAGAGGGAGGATCAGCGTCGCATTCTCGGCGACCTTGAGCTGGTCGGGGCCGACGTCGATGCCGAGCTTGCGGATGCCCGCAATCTCGTCGGTAAGATGCCAGGGATCGACGACGACGCCATTGCCGATGATGGAGAGCTTGCCCGAGCGCACGACGCCCGAGGGGAGCAGGGCGAGCTTGTAGGTCTTGCCGTCGATGACGAGCGTGTGGCCGGCATTGTGGCCGCCCTGGAAGCGCACGACGATGTCGGCGCGCTCCGAAAGCCAGTCCACGATCTTGCCCTTGCCCTCGTCGCCCCATTGGGCGCCGACAACCACCACGTTCGCCATTGCCAGATGCCTCTTGTTCGCAGCGCGTGGCTGCACCAAGGCGTTAGCCCGGGGCAGAGCGCCGCGCAAGAGGTGAATGTCGTCCAGTCCTGATTTGCCGCGGGCAACTGTTCTCGCGCCGCTGGCTACCGGAAAGGGGCGCTTCGCCTTCTGCTGTTTAGGGCAGGCCCGCGGCCGCCATACGGGCAGGTCTCAGGCGGGGCACCGAAGCCATAGCAGGGGAAGGGGGCGGGATGCATCCTTCCCTTCGAAGTGGGGCTGCCCACGCATCGGCAGTATCAATTGCCGCGCTGCCAGGGCATCCGCGGCGACGAAACCTATCGTCCTTCGCGCCACCAGGCGAGCGTCAGGAAGGCGAGCAGAGCGGCGAGGGCCAGAAGACCTGTGAACATCGGCGTGATCCGCACGCCCCGCGTCACGAAGGCTTCGCGATCCTTGAGCCCCATCCAGCCCGAGCCGGCAAGCACACGCGCGTTGGCGAGCAGCGATACGCGCGGCACCTCGACGGCGGTGTCGCTGGCGCTCGAGAGGAGGCCGCCGCCGCGCGTCCAGAAGGTGCCGCCGCCCGTGGCCGTGATCAGGGGTTTGAGCTTGGCGTCGGTCGCGGTGACCTCGCTCATCTCGCGTGCATCCTCGAGGCCGGCGTGGGCGACGGCGGTCAGGACGCGCCGGTCGGGTGGAGGGCCGTTCGTCTGCATCTTGTAGAGGCCGGGCTGGCGCACATCGATGGTGGTGCGCCACACGCCATCGGCAGCACGCTCAAGACGCACCTCGCTCGTCTCGCCGCCGGGGGACTGCACGCTTACGGGCGGCACCTCCGTCTCCATGGAGCGGCGCTCGATGGTGAGCTTCAGGCCGCGGGCATCGGCGAGAAGGCGCTCCTCCTCGAGATCGGGCTCCTTCATGAGCCAGTGCGCGGTGCGGCGCAGGAGGTCGGTGTGCGGGCCGCCGCCGTCATAGCCGCGCGCCCAGAGCCATGAATGATCGGATAGCATGAGGGCGACCCGTCCGCGCCCCACGCGATCGAGGACGAGCAGCGGGCGCTCCTCGACGCCGCTCATGAGCGTGCGGCCGCGGATGACGTTCGTCTCGACCTGCCGGAACCAGCGGCCCCAGTCGGGTTCCTGGCTCTGCTCGCGCAGGCCCGGCAGGTTGCGCGTGACCGGATGCTTGAGCCCCTCGGTCGTGACACGCGCCTTGAAGGGCTGCTCGATGACGCGGCCCGTGGGAGAGGCCGGCAGGACGGGGGCAAGCGCTGTCCTGAAGAGGCCCGACGCCTGGGCGTAGTCATCACCCGAGGCGACGAGCAGGGCGCCGCCGTTGTTGGCGACGTAGCGGGCGATGTTGTCGTAATAGATCGGCGGCAGGATGCCGCGGTTCTGGTAGCGGTCGAAGATGATCAGGTCGAAGTTGGTGATCTTCTCCGAGAAGAGCTCCCGCGTCGGGAAGGCGATCAGCGAGAGCTGTTGAATCGGCGTGCCGTCCTGCTTCTCGGGCGGGCGCAGAATGGTGAAATGGACGAGATCGACGGCGGCGTCGGACTTCAGGAGATTGCGCCAGACGCGTTCGCCGGCGTGCGGCTCGCCCGAGACGAGGAGCACGCGCAAATTCTCGCGCACGCCTTCGGCTGCGATCACGACGCGGTTGTTGAGATGCGTGAGCTCGCCGGGCACGGGGTCGAGCTCGATCTCGACGATGTTCTGGCCCGCCGTCGGGAACGGCATGGCGACGCGCGTACGCATGCCGATCTCGGTGCGGACCGTCTCGTCCGGGCGACCCTCGCGGCGCACGCGCAGATTGACCTGGCGGCCTGCCTGGCCGCTCTTGCCCGTTTCGCGCACGGCAAACTCGATGTCGCGTGGCGGGCCGTTGACGATGCCGAACTTGGGCGCCGTGATGATCTCGATGCGGCGATCGAATTCGTCCGGGCGGCCCGTGATCAGTGCGAGGACGGGCGCATTGAAGCCGAGGGCTGCATCCGAAGCCGGTATGTCATGAACCAGGCCGTCCGTGCTCATGATGACGCCCGCGAGCCGATCGTGCGCAATCTCGGCGATCGCGCGAGTTATATCAGTGAAGAGGAGCCT
>CAUJKI010000602.1 GCA_963205015.1 Pseudomonadota bacterium | reverse complement strand
CCTGGCGCTGCAGAAGTTCGATGGTGCGAGCGCGTAGAGACGCACGAGCTAATCGTCTTCTTCCTCCTCCGGCGGGTCGCTGAACTCGACGCCCATGCTCTCGCCGCGCCGCCACACGACCTTCGCCGCATAGTGCCGGCCGGCGTGCACATCGAGCAGAGTGAACTCTTGTGGCAAACCGACGGTGGTGGGCACATCGAGCCGTGCGCCCGTCACGGCGAGATTGCGGATCACGCAGTCCACAACGGAATTGCCGTCCGCGAAGATGATCTTGCCGCTCTTGAGGACGCGCTGCCGCCTGATGATGCGCTTCTCGACCATAACGATGGTGATACGAGCGGGCGCGCGTCTGGTTCCATGCAAAGCAAGAGCTGGTAAATCCTGTCGTACGGCGCGCCTACACTTGTTTGACACGCGCGCGCAGGCTCACTAGCGTGCCTCGACGAGGTGAAGCGAACGCCTCGGGAAAGGTCCCCGCATGACCGATATGCAAAGCGCCGACGGCCGCGAAGAGCGGCATTTTATCTACTTTGCCGATCCCATGTGCTCGTGGTGCTACGGGTTCGCGCCGGTGATCCGCGCACTCGCGCAGCAGTTCGAGGGACGGCTTCCCGTGCGCACGGTCATGGGCGGGCTCAGGGCGGGGAACACCAAGGCCATGACCGAGAAGGACCGCGAGTACATCCACGGTGCCTGGACGCGCGTCGGCGAGGCATCAGGGCAGCCCTTCGACTTCTCGTTCTTCGAGCGCGAGCATTTCGTCTACGACACGGAGCCGGCGTGCCGCGCCGTCGTGACCATGCGGCGTCTCGCGCCCGAGAACGCGCTTGCCTTCAAGGCCCGCGTCTCGCGCGCCTTCTACGGCGAGAACCGCGACACGACCGATGTGAAAGTGCTCGCCGCGCTGGCACCCGAGTTCGGCATCGATGCCGAGCGCTTCGAGCTCGAAATGCTCTCGGCCGAGGCGCGCAACGAGACGTTTCGCGATTTCCTGACGAGCCAACAGGCGGGCGTGCAGGGCTTTCCGCTGCTCGCAGCCGGCACGGAAGCGGGCGGCTATGCGCTCGTCACGAGCGGCTTTCGTCCCCTCGATGGCCTCCCCGAGGCGATCGAGTCCTGGCTCGCCGCCGGCGCGCCCGTTCATGCGGCGACACAACAGCAATAACCCAAGCCAGACGGCACCAGAACATGAACAAGCATACCCTCCCTGCCAAGACGCTCCCGGTCAGCCGTTTTCCCGTACCGAAGCTCAAGGACATGCCGTCCGATATCCGCGCGCGCATCGAGGCCGTGCAGGAGAAGTCCGGTTTCATCCCGAACGTCTTCCTGGTCCTCGCCCATCGCCCGGACGAGTTCCGCGCCTTCATGGCCTATCACGATACGCTCATGGACAAGTCCGAGGGTCTGACCAAGGCCGAGCGCGAGATGATCGTCGTCGCAACGAGCGCGGCGAACCAGTGCCAGTACTGCGTGATTGCGCACGGGGCGATCCTGCGCATTCGCGCAAAGAACCCGCTGGTCGCCGATCAGGTCGCGATCAACTACCGCAAGGCCGACATTACGCCGCGTCAGCGCGCCATGCTCGACTTCGCCATGAAGGTGGCGCTCGAGGCGCAGAAGGTTGGCGATGAGGATTTCAAGGCGCTGAAGAAGGAAGGGTTCAGCGACGACGAGATCTGGGACATCGGTGCGATCGCGTCGTTCTTCGCGCTCTCCAATCGCATGGCCAACCTCACGGCCATGAGACCGAACGACGAGTTCTACAAGATGGGGCGGTAGGCGCGGCGCGCGCCAGCCCCAACTGCCGAAGTCAGCTCACCAGCGCCCGAAGATGGTGTCGCGCCAATCGCGGGTATCACGCGCGCGTGCCGCTGGCGGCGGTGCTGCGGCGTGCTGAGGCGCAGGACGCGCAACCGGCGCCGAGCTTGGCCGCACAGCTGCAACACGTGGCGACTGCGCCCCGCGATCGCGTTCGATGCGCTGATCGTACTCGGCGATCGTGGACTGGCTCTGCTTCGGCTTCATGTGAACGATGCGATAGCCGCGCGACTTCAACTCCGCGAGCATCTGCCGGATGCCGTGCGCCGTCGACGGCTGAATGTCATGGAAGAGGATGATGCCCTTCTTCTTCTCCAGCAGGCCGCGCAGCACGTTGGCGATCATGCGCGAAGGGCTCTTCGTGCGGAAATCGTGCGAGTCGACGTCGATCGAGATGTTGGCGATGTCGCGGCTCTGGAGATAACGCTGCGCACTCGCCGGATCGCTGAGATAGGGAAAGCGGAAGAACGGGGCCGTGGGACCGCCGAGGGTGAGCTGCGCGGCGCTGATGGCGAGCTCGATCTGGGATTCGATCTGAGCGGCGCTGCTGCGGCCGAGATTGGCGTGCGACCACGTATGCGTGCCGACCGTGTGGCCACGCCGGCCGACCTCGCGCAGTTGTGCGGGAAAGGACAACGCCCGCTGCCCGAGAACGAAGAAGGTCGCCTTCGTGCAGTGCTCCTCGAGGGCGTCCAGGATCGCGGGGGTGAAGGATGGGTGTGGGCCGTCGTCGAATGTGAGAACGACTTCACCTTCCTGGAGGGGGTCGTGGTCGCGGTACTGGAGGCGCCCGAAGCGGGGCCCGCCTGTGGTGTCAACCTCGATCGTGCGCGAGACGCCCAGCGCGTTGGGGCCTGGCTGACACCGCGCCTGCTGCGCCTGTTGCGCGGCGAGCGGCGAAATTCCAAGCGGGCTCGCTGCGATGCCCCCCATTGCGATGACCGCGACGGCCCATCGCATGACCATCCCCGCCCTCATCATGCCATTTCTCCAACTGCCGCGTGCCGAACCGATGCGGACGAGCCAGCGTTTGCTTGCACCGTTCGTGCCGTTTCTGGGTGCGGCCACGTTCGTGTCCCCGTACGGCGGCGAGAATCGCGCCTCCCGCCACCCATCGCAGCGGCGACTATGATCATAATGCGCATGAATATCCAATGACCCGGATGCCGCGGAGGCGGCCGGATCAGGCCGAAAGAGGCGGGAAACGGGCGGAAACGCACAGGCGTTGCGCGGGCGCCACGGTATTCGGGGACCCCTCCATCCCCTCGCGCCGTGAGCTTTGACCTCGGCGAGGGCGAAGCGGCATATGTGGCGGAGCGGGACGGCTGGTCACCTATTATCCACATTTTCACGGCTAGTATCCCCGCCTATCCGAATACAACCCGCCCAGTGACGAGGCCGAGGGATGCGCACGTGGTTCAATCGTTCATGCCTGCCGGCAAAGGCCTGGCTTGGGATGGCTCTGGCCGCCGTGGTGGCCGTGTCGCTGGTGATGACGCGCGCGGACGCGCGGCCGTCCTCCGGTAAGTCCGCTGACCCGGCCGTCGCCTTCATGGAGCAGGTCGCGCGCGACCTGCTGGCGGGCGCGCGGACCCAGTCGCCGATCCTGCTCTCGAATGCGGTCAAGCGGTACGGCGACGTCAACTACATCGGCCAGTACTCGCTCGGCACCTACCGGGCGAAGCTCTCGCAGGCCGATCGCCCGATCTATCTCAATGGCATGGTCCGCTTCATCGGCCGCTACGCTGCGACGCAGGTACCCAAGTATCCGGTCGTTAGATACGAAATCATCAGCCCGAGCATCCAGGGCGGCTCGGGCATCATGGTCGACAGCAAGATCACGCTGCGCGACGGCTCTCAGTACGATGTGCGCTGGCTGCTGGTGAAGGTCGGGAATACCTATCGCGTGCGCGATGCGATGGTTTATGGCTTCTGGATCACGCCGTTCCTGAAGCAGCTCTTCGAGACATACATCGGCGAGCAGGGCGGCGACGTGAAGGCGCTCGTGGTGGTCTTGAACCGCTGAGCGCGATACGCCGCGATGGACGAATGAAAGCGCCGGTTCCTTGTGGGACTGGCGCTTTTCGATTCGATGGTACGGCCACGGCTTCGCTCAGAGCCAGTCGCACTCCGCGGCGGCGCGGCGCTCGTGGGCGGCGATGGCGTCGGCGTACGAGAGCGTCAGAGAGATATCGTCCGTGCCTTGCAGGAGGCACTGCTTGCGGAAGCTGTCGATTTCGAAGCTCTGTGTCCAGTTGTCCGGGCCGGTGACGGTTTGCGCCTCGAGATCGACGGTGATGCTGGCATCCGGGCGCCGCGCGAGGTGGTCGAGCATCTCGCGGATGCGCTCTGCCGGCAGCCGGATCGGCAGGGCGCCGTTCTGGAAGCTGTTGTTGTGGAAGATGTCGCCGAAGCTCGGCGCGATGAATACGCGAAAGCCGTTGTCGACGAGCACGGTCACGGCATGCTCGCGGCTCGACCCGCAGCCGAAGTTGCGCTCGGCAACGAGGATCTGCGCACCCTTGGCGGCCGGCCCGTTGAGCGGAAAGCCCTCGCGCGGCGAGCCGTCCTCGTGGGTGCGCACGTCATTGAAGAGGTGCGCCACTTGCTCATGCCGCGGGAGCGCCAGGAAGCGCGCCGGGATGATCTGGTCGGTATCGACATTGGGCTGATCGATGGCGACGGCCCGCGTAGTCAGGCGGTCGAAAGGCCGGAGCTGTTGCTTTTCGTCGTTACTCATGGTGCGCGCTCCTATGCCTCGATCAACCGGCGGACGTCGGTGAAGCGTCCGGTGACGGCGGCCGCGGCGGCCATGGCTGGGCTCACGAGGTGGGTGCGCACGCCCTTGCCCTGACGGCCAACGAAGTTTCGATTGGAGGTCGAGGCAATGCGCTCACCGGGCCGGCCGATCTCGCCGTTCATGCCGACGCACATGGAGCAGCCCGCTTCGCGCCACTCGAAGCCCGCCTCGGTAAACACCTTGTCGAGGCCTTCCGCCTCGGCCTGCTCCTTGATGATGCCGGAGCCGGGAACGATCCAGCTCGGTATCTGCGCCTTGCGGCCCTTGGCAACGGCGGCGGCCATGCGCAGGTCCTCGATGCGGCTGTTGGTGCACGAGCCGATGAACACGCGGTCGACAGGGATCTCCGCGATCGGCGTGCCGGGCTCGAGGCCCATGTAGGCGAGCGCGCGAGCCTGCCCGTCGCGCCGCGCGGCATCGGGTGCGGCGGCGGGATCGGGCACGGCCTCGGTGACGGGGGCGGCATCCTCGGGACTCGTGCCCCAGGTGACCATTGGCGCGATGTCGGGACCGGAGAGCGTGACCTCGCGATCGAACGTGGCACCGTCGTCCGTCGGTAACGTGCGCCAGAAGGCGAGCGCGCGGTCCCAGGCTTCGCCCTTCGGCGCATAGGGTCGATCAGCAATGTATGCGTAGGTCTTGTCATCCGGGGCGATCATGCCGGCGCGGCCGCCGCCTTCGATGGACATATTGCAGAGCGTGAGCCGGCCCTCGATCGAAAGCTGGCGGATGCCGCTGCCGGCATACTCGAGCACGTGCCCGGTGCCGCCGGCTGCGCCGATGCGGGCGATGATGGCGAGGATGACGTCCTTCCCCGTGATGCCGAAGCCGAGCGGGCCGTCGATGTTGACGCGCATGGCCTTGGGCTTGCGCTGCCAGAGCGTCTGCGTGGCGAGGACGTGCGTGACCTCGGACGAGCCGATGCCGAAGGCAAGGCAGCCGAGTGCGCCGTGGGTGGAGGTGTGGCTGTCGCCGCAGACGAGCGTGATGCCCGGCAACGTGATCCCCTGCTCGGGACCGACGACGTGGACAATGCCCTGGCGGCGGTCGCCGATGTCGAAGATGGTCACGCCGGTCGAGGCGGCGTGCTCGGCGAGGCCGACGACCATGCGCTTGTGGTTCGGGTCCGCGATCATGGATTTATCGCGGGTATTGGTTGGCATGTAGTGGTCGGGCGTCGCGTAGGCGCGGTCGGGGCGCCGGATCTTCATGCCGTTGGCGGCGAGGCGCCGGAAAGCATTGTACGAGCCGTCGTGGATGAGATGGCGATCGATGTAGAGAAGGGTGTAGCCGTCGGGCCGGTCGACGACCACGTGGCGCCGCCAGATCTTCTCGAACATGGTCGCCGGTTTGGCGACGTGTGCCTCAGCCATGCCGCGCTCCTCCAGAGGGTCGCACGTTCCTGCCGGCAGGGCCGGCGGCGCGCGGACATTAGTTTTATTCTATTTCATGGCATGGGGGCTCCGAGGCGTCCAGCCGCGCTGATTGCGGGAACGCTATGCACGTGCGGCTGAGGCAGGCTTCATCCGCATCCGTGCGCGTAGAGCCTTTGGCTCAATCGACTGCGAAAATCTTCAGATCCGACAAATGGAGCGCCGTTTCCGCGGCGGAGACTAGCGTTACGAAGCGCGCAGGCGATGTCGGAATGGTGAGGTCGCACTCCCTCGCCGCCCCGGAAAGAAAGGCTGCTGGGGTATGAACATAGAAGACGCTTTCGCGGTTCGGATCGCCTCCAGTCGACAGGATCGCAAACAGGCTTCTCGCTCTGTCGAAGCACGCGTCGGCCCTGTTGGCGATGCGTATTCGGTCAATATTGTGGATGCGCCCAAGGTCGACTTGAATGAATTGATTGTTTCCGAAACCCGTGTGGAAGAAGAACGTATCGGATTGGTGGATGTGTCCTGTATTGCTCGTCTCGCCATAGCTGCTGCTCAGAACATATCGCCGTCCTGCAGCAACATCTCGGGTCTGATCCGCAGCACCCTCGGGCTGACCGGCCAGAACTGCCGCCTTCTCGGTCAGCGTGTGAAGGCTGCGAAGGATGAGATCGCCTTGATCGGCAGATACGCTTGCGGGCTGTGCGGCCTTGGCTGAAATCAGGCCCTCCAGGCGGTCCTCCATCATCTTGAGCTTGGATTCGAGCGGCCTGCCCTTTTCAAGCCATTCCTCGCCGAGGAAGAGGGGCGGCTTGTTTCGGACATTCTGGCTGACGTCCAAGGGATGGGGGAGCAGCGGCGTATATTCAGGCGCGGTCAGGCGATCCTTCCGTATATAAGTCAGCTCGAGTACGTTCGGGATGCGAATGCCGGTGCCGGGGATGGCGAAATCGCCGCAGCAGTTGTTCGGATGCGCATGGGTGACCGAAAAGAAGCCGGCCAGTCTTTTGAAAGTTGGTGCGAGGACGTTGCGCAGAACGAGCGCGCTTTTGATGTATTCGAGGCCATGAACCTCCAGGATGATAATTCTGAAGCGAGAGAGCGCGGCTTCCGAGATGGACAGTAGATTCCTATACTCAGCGCCTTCGATGTCCATCTGCAGCAGCAGGTCACCGGTCGGCGCGTATTCGCTGATCCAGTCGTCGAAGCTTATGTTGTCCCCTTCCGTTTTGACGTCGAGCCACTTTTTCTGGAAGGTTTGCCTGCCTTCCTTGAGCGGCGTTTGGAAGTTCTGAACGTCGCTGGAGTAGTCGCACATGTGGCAGTCAATGCCGTAGGTGTCGACCAGGGTGTCCTCGAAGTGCTTGAAGTTGTTCACGCCTGGAGAGAAACAGGCGGCAATGCCGTCCAGATCCTCGGGCACCAGGTAGGATCCGTCGCAATTGTCCCCAATGCGCATGAGCGGATGCGACGACGGCTTTGGCTTCAGAAGTTCAAACACCTCCAGCATATCTGCGAGCGAGGATGGCGCCGCAGGGTCCCCCTGCAGTGTCATGCCCAGGAAATTGAATGCGCCGCTCATCCACTGTCCTTCGGTGTGGCTCCTCTGATTCGCGCAGAAAGCTATCAGGCGTCGCAGGCGTGAAGCCTTCGGTCCGGCGGCCTGTGCGGACAGCACGGCTTCAGGAGCGAAAGAGGCGACCGAGCTTGCTGATGAAGGTCTGGGGGCGAGGCTCGGCGGGGCCGGTGTGGCTCGCGGCCTCCCTGGCATGGTCCATCAGGGCTGGAATGCCATTGAAGAGGCTAAGTACGGAGTCTCCAGATCCCTCCGTCAGATGCTTGAGCACCTTGTTGAAGGGGAAGACAGCAAGATCACTGTCCATGACGACGGCCCAGCCGTGCTCTGTATCCTGCCATGTGCCGCCGTAGGACTCGATGATGCACGTGCCGAGGAAGGAGCCGAGGTTGTCACAGAGCGTCTCGCTCGTATCGACGTCGCCCTGGTCGACGAGGCCCTGGATGTAGCCGTCCAGCCAGCGCACGCCGGCGGCATCGAAGCCGACATCCTGGTGGAATTCATCGCGCGCGACCGCCAGCACCATCTCGGCATTGGCGCGGATCATCTCCTGCGGCGAGAGGTTCTCGCTCATGGCTCCCTGACGGGCTCCCCGTATGAGGCTCGGTGGCTGGAACGCCTACTGAGCACTATAGAGAGCGGTGGCGGCCAGTGATACCCGCCGCGCGGTGCCGGGCTGTCCGAGGCCGATCCGGATGTGACGCAATGGCCGCAACGCCGGCCCGCGCGGCTGGACGGTGACATGTCCGGACGTTTGATCTAGCTTTTCGGCGGCCCGCGAGAAAGTGGCTCCGATTGGATGCAAGGGAAAAGGAACGCGCCATGCAAGTGTTGAAGGGGAAGGTCGCCTGGGTCACGGGCGCGGGGACGGGCATTGGCGAGGCGGGAGCGATCGGGCTTGCCACCGAGGGCGCGCACGTGGTGCTGAGCGGGCGCCGCGCTGCTCCGCTCGACACGGTCGCGAAGCGCATCAAGGAAGCGGGCGGATCGGCAGAGGTGCTGGCGGTCGATCTCACGAAATCGCCGGAGGTGGAGAAGGCCGTCGCAACGATCAAGCAGAAGCACGGCCGCATCGACATTCTGGTCAACAACGCCGGCGTGAACATTCCCGACAGGAGCTGGCAGCGCATCTCGTCTGATGGCATCGACACGCTGATCCACGGCAATCTTTCGAGCGCCGCGTATGTGGCGCGCGCCGTTCTGCCGCTGATGCGGGAGCAGAAGGACGGTCTCATCATTCACACGGCCTCGTGGGCCGGACGCTATGTCGGACCGGTGCCGGGGCCGCTCTACATCGCGGCGAAGCATGGCGTCGTCGCCATGAGCCATTCGATCAACCTCGAGGAATGCCAGCACGGCATCCGTTCGACGGTCGTGTGCCCCGGCGAGGTGGCGACTCCGATCATGACGTTCCGCGATCCGCCGGAGCCGCCTGAGGCGCTCGCACGGATGCTGCAGCCCGAGGACCTTGGCAACCTCATCGTCTATCTGGCGCTGCAGCCCCCGCACGTGTGCATCAACGAGGTGGTGATCAGCCCGGCGCACAATCGTGGCTATATCGGCCAGATGCGGGCGCGCCAGCAGCAGCAGGAAGCCGCCCGGAAGAAGTAGCAACTATTGTTGAAGCCGAGGCTGCCGCCGGATACTTCCGGCGGCGCCATCCTGTAGGGCACCCGGTGTGTGCCCCGGAAGGAGCAGGCTGGAATGGCGAACGAGAGGCTGGAAGCGGATGTGGTCGTGGGGGGGGCGGGGAACGCGGCGGCGTCGGCGGCGCTGGCGGCGCGGGATGCGGGCGCGCGCGTGATCATGCTCGAAGCCGCG
>CAUJKI010000601.1 GCA_963205015.1 Pseudomonadota bacterium | reverse complement strand
CGCGACGATCGCCGGCGTGGAGGCGGTGCTCTCCGGGGCGGCCGATAACGCCTACGTGCTCTCGCGCCCACCCGGCCATCATGCGGAGCCGGATGGCGGCATGGGCTTCTGTGTCTTTGCCAACATTGCGATCGCGGCGCGCCACGCCCTTCAGCAGCACAAGCTCGCGCGGATCGCCGTCGTCGACTGGGATGTCCACCACGGCAACGGCACGCAGGCTTGCTTCTATGATGACCCAAGCGTGCTCGCGATCTCGCTGCATGAGGATGGCAACTTCCCGCGCGGAGGAAGCGGTGTCGTGGAGCAGACCGGCCACGGCCCCGGGCGCGGCACGACGATCAATGTTCCGCTTCCGCCGGGCTCCGGCACGGCTGCTTATCGCGCGGCTTTCGAGCGCGTCGTGCTGCCGGCGCTGGATCGTTTCCGGCCCGACCTCATCTTCGTTGCTTGCGGGCTCGATGCTGGCAACAACGACCCGCTCGGACGCATGATGCTCGGGCCCGAGGATTTCCGATGGATGACGACCGCGGTTTGCGATGCTGCAAAGCGGCTGTGCAGGGGCCATATCGTCTTTGCCCATGAAGGGGGCTACAGCGCGCCGACGGCACCATTCCTTGCACTGCCTATCTTCGAGGTGCTGACCGGACGGTCCGCCGGAATCGAGAATGTCATGGCCGTGCGCATGGCTGGGCTGCCGCCGAGTGTGCTCCTTCCGCACCAGGAAGCCGTCATCGAGGCGTCACGGAAAGCAGCCGGTCTGGGCCCGGAAAGCCGTTGAATCACGCCTGCCTGGCCTCTCCAGGAAAATGCCCGACGGAGCGACGGATACCCTGGCTCAGCATCGTTCTTCACGTGAGGGGGTGGTCCATCGTAGATTAAGGCTGGCTCCCGGCGTGAGCCTCGATCTGCGAGGCCACCTCCTCGGAAGCTGGTTTCCAGCATGTTGACGGGTGTTTCGGTATTCTGGAGCGGTACGAGAGGTACCTCTCTGATGACGGGCGGGCGAGCGAGAAGGGGCGTGCATGCGGAGGTTCTTTACGATTGTCGCGGTCCTGCTGGCAGCGGCCGCGGCAACGTGGTTCGCCTACCCCCCGTCGCGGCAGTGGCCGGTCCTGAGCCAGGTCGGCAGCCTCATCGCGCCGACGGGCAGTGGGGTGGCGGCCGATGCCAAGGCTGACACCCGGCCTGCCGACAAGAAGGGTGGCGGGACCCGCGGTCCTGCCGTGCCCGTGGTTGCGGCTGTCGCCGCCACCGCCGAGATGCCGGTTGTTTTGGCGGCGCCGGGGACTGTCGAACCCTTTGCCACCGTTGAGGTGAAGCCGCGGGTCGATGGCCAGATTTCCGAGGTCGCCTTCACTGAAGGCCAGGAGGTCAAGGCTGGCGACGTTCTCTTTCGCCTGGACGACCGCCTGATCAAGGCCCAGATGCGGCAGGCCGAGGCCAACATCGCCCGCGACAGGGCGTCGCTGACGGATGCGGAAGGCATCCTCCGGCGCCGTGAGGCGCTGGTGACGAAGAACATCGTCACGGAGCAGGCGACCGAGACGCAGCGCAGCACGGTCGAAGCACTGAAGGCATCGATTGCCGCCGGTGAAGCTCAGGTCGAGGCTTGGCGCACGCAGCTCGACTATCTGACTATTCTGGCGCCTATCTCCGGTCGCACGGGTTCGGTCAGGACCAAGATCGGTGCCAACGTGCGCATGGCCGAGATCACACCCCTCGTCGTCATCAATCAGACGCGCCCGATCATCGTTACCTTCTCCGTGCCGCAGGCTGAGCTCGTCAATCTGCGCCGCGCGCTGGCGGCGAACTCGGAGGCGACCATCCGCGTAGGCGGCGAAAAGCCCATCGAGACAAAGGGCGCCATCATGTTCATCGACAACCAGGTCGATCGCACGACAGGGACATTGATGGGCAAGGTTCATGTGCCGAATGAGGATGAAGCCCTGTGGCCGGGTCTTGCCGTCGACGTCGAGCTGGTCGTCGAGCGGCGGCCTGGGTTCATCGCCGTGCCGGCAAGCGCCGTGCTGCCATCGCAGCAGGGGATGTTGTCCTGGGTCATCGGCGCCGACGGAACGGCCAAGCCGCGAACCGTGGCGTTGGCGCGCGTGATCGGTGGCACGGCCTACGTCTCGGATGGGCTCAGCGCTGGGGAGCGCGTCGTCATCGACGGTCAGCTTCGCCTGTCACCGGGCGTTGCCGTCACGATCCGTGAACCGGCCGCCGCGCCGAAGGGGCGCCCTAGCGCATCGGACAAACGTGGTTCGGGTCCGGCAGCGCAGGACACGCCGACGCCATCGACGGGGGCCGCGCGCGGGCGAAGTTGATGCTTTCCGGCGCTGCGGCGAGGCTTCGTCGTGCGGCGCCGCAACGTCCGAAGTGTCTGAAAGTATCGGGGTGAAGCTCACGAGCGCAGAGGATAGGCGATGAATATCTCCGAGCTGTGCATCCGCCGCCCCGTCATGACGACGCTGCTGATGGCCTCCATCGCGCTGGGAGGGCTGTTCGCCTACGGCCAGCTCCCGATCGCAGCCATTCCGCGCATCGACGTCCCGACGATCACGGTCTCGGCCCGGTTGCCGGGCGCCAGTCCCGACACGATGGCCGTCTCGGTCGCCGCGCCGCTTGAGCGGCAATTCGCTTCCATCGCCGGCATCACCAATATCACCTCGTCGAGTGTCGAGAGCACGACCTCGGTCACGCTCGAGTTCGCCCTCGACCGCAACATCGACGCTGCCGCGCTCGACGTCCAATCCGCGATCTCCGTTGCGACCCGGCGGTTGCCCGAGAATCTCGAAGCTCCACCATCCTTCCGCAAGGTCAACCCGGCCGATAGTCCCGTCATATTTCTCGCGCTGACGTCGGAGACGATGCCATCGTCGGAGATCAACGAGTTCGCCGAAACCCAGATGCTCCCGCGCCTCTCGACGCTGCCCGGCGTCGGCGAGGTGACCATCAACGGTGCCCAGAAGCGCGCAGTGCGCATCCGCTACGACTTCGACGCGCTGGCGACGCGCGGCATCTCCGTCGAGGAGCTGCGCACGGCTGTCGCCGAGAAGGCCGGTGTCGGGCCGCTCGGCTCGATCAAGACGTCGCGGCAGGTCTACATCCTCGAGACCAAATCGGCGCAACCAAACGCCGACTATTTCAAGCCGATCATCATTGCCTGGCGGAACGGTGCGCCTGTCCGCCTGCAGGATGTCGCCGAGGTCATGAACTCGGTGGAGGACGACCAGGCCTATGCGGAGCTCGACGGCAAGCGGTCGATCATCATCTCGATCCGCCGCCAGCCGGACGCCAACACGGTCGCGGTAACCGACGGCGTGCGCGGACTCGTGCCGGTGTTCCAGAAAGACATGCCGCCGGCGATGAACCTGAACATCCTGTCGGATCGCTCCGAATCGATCCGCGATTCAGTCCACGACGTGCAGATCACGTTGATCATTACCGCCGTCCTGGTCGTTCTGGTGATCCTGGCCTTCCTGCGCACATGGCGAGCCACCCTCATTCCGGCTTTCGCGTTGCCCCTGTCGATCGTCGGTACTTTTGCGGGCATGTACTTCTTTGGCTTCTCCCTTGATAACGTCACGCTGCTGGCGCTGACGCTCGCCCTTGGCTTCGTGGTCGACGACGCCATCGTCGTGCTCGAGAACATCGTGCGCTACGTTGAAAAGGGCATGCCGCCCTTCGAAGCTGCCATCAAGGGCGCGACAGAGATTGGCTTTACCGTCCTCTCTATCACGCTGTCGCTGATCGCGGTGTTCATTCCGATCCTGCTGATGGGCGGCGTCGTCGGCCGATTCTTCTTCTCGTTCGCGGTCACGATCAGCATCGCCATCCTGTTCTCGGGCTTCATCGCGTTGACGCTGACGCCGATGCTGTGCGCGCGAATGCTGAGCCACCATGAAGGCGAGCACGCCAAGCCGGGTCTGCTGTCGCGCGCGTTCGAGAGCGGCTACGGGGCCATGGCAAAAGGCTATCAGCGCAGCCTCGACTGGTCGCTGCGCCATCGCGGTCTCATGCTCATGCTCACGGCAGGCACGGTGGTTGCAACGGTGTGGGCCTTCGCCACGGTCAAGAAGGGCTTCATGCCGACGGAGGATACGAGCATCATCATCGTGCGTACGGAAGCGCAGCCCGACATTGCCTTCCCGGCCATGTTGGAGCGCCAGCGCCTCGTCGCCGAGGCCGTGCGCTCCGATCCCGACGTCCTCTACATAAACTCCCAGGTCGCGGCGACGAACTTCAATCCGACGATCAACCGCGGTTCGATCTTTGTACAGCTCAAGCCCCGTCACGAACGCGAAGGCCGCGCCACGATCACCGAGGTCCAGCATCGCCTGCGCCGGAAGGTTGCTGGGATAGTCGGCATCCGTTCCTTCCCGGTACCGCTACAGAATTTGCGCATCGGAGCGCGCTCGGGCGCGTCGACCTATCAGTACACACTCTCCGGCGTCGATCGCGAGCAGCTCTATGACGGCGCCGGCCGCCTGATCGAACGGCTCAAGGTCACGCCCGGATTTGCCGATGTGACGAGCGACCTCGATCTGGGCGCGCGTCAGGTCAAGATCGACGTCGACCGCGACGCGCTCGCCCGCTACGGCGTCACGATGGAGACGCTGCGTTCGACGCTTTATTCGACGTTCGGCACGCGCAAGATCGCGACGATCTTCACCTCGGCGAACGACTATGCCGTCATCGTCGAGGCGGCTAAGACGCACCAGCTCGACCCCGGCGTGCTCAACCGGGTCTATCTCCGCGCATCGAGTGGCCAGCTCGTGCGCTTCGATGCGCTCGCCCGCGTCACCCTCGGCTCTGGGCCGATTGCAGTTGCCCGCCAGAGCCAGCTTCCCGCGGTCACGGTGTCGTTCAATCTCGCGCCAGGGTTCACGCTCGGCGAGGCTGTGGCGCGCATGGTCGAGGTCGAACGCGACGTCAGCATGCCGGCGGGCATCAGCGGACAGTTCGCCGGCACCGCACAGGTGTTTCAGGACAGCTTCCGCAACCAGCCGATCCTCATTCTCGCGGCGGTGCTGACCATCTACATCGTGCTCGGCATTCTCTACGAGAGCTTCATCCATCCCATCACCATTCTATCGGGCCTGCCATCGGCCAGTCTCGGTGCGCTGCTGACGCTGATTGTGTTCGACACCGAGCTGTCGATCATCGCCATGATCGGCATCATCCTGCTGATCGGCATCGTGAAGAAGAACGCCATCATGATGATCGATTTCGCGATCGAGGCGCGGGCGCAGGGCGCGACGCCGCTGGAGGCCATTCGCGAAGCATGTCTGCTGCGTTTCCGCCCGATCATGATGACGACGATGGCGGCTCTGTTCGGCGTGCTGCCGATCGCGATCGGCTGGGGCGCGGGTGCGGAGCTGCGCCAGCCGCTCGGTCTCGCCGTTGTCGGCGGCCTTGCCGTGTCGCAGCTCCTGACGCTCTACATCACGCCCGCCGTTTACATGCTCCTCGAGGAGTTCGGGACGAAGCTCGGCGCCGGGCGGCGTGAGGCTGCTCCGCTCGATGAGACGCGGGACGCGCACGGCAAGCCGCTCGCGCCCGTGCGCACGGCCGCCGAGTAGCGCGCTTTCTTGACGCGCGGCCTGTCCCGCAAGCCAGCGGGGCTCCAATGCGATGACGCCAGCGTCCTCATGCATCTGCCTTCACGCAGGCCGATTTTGCACCTGCCGCCGCAAGTGCACTGGCATCGTCTGGATACGGCGGCCACTTTTGTCATTGCGGGTGGCACCGGCAATGGTCAATCATCGCAGTCAGCAATGAATGAATGCGGATCGCGGGTCGCCATGGACGCTATCGAGCTTCACGTCAATGGAACAAAATGCGACGTACGCGTCGATCCAGATACACCTCTGCTTTACGTCCTTCGCAATGACCTCGGCCTCAAGGGCACGCGGGCCGGTTGCGTCGAGGGACAGTGCCTGAGCTGCACGGTGCTCATCGAGGGCCGGCCGCAGACGGCCTGCATGGTGCCGGTCGGATCGGTTGCCGGCCAGAGCATCGAGACCGTCGAGTCGCTCGTTGGAGGAGGAACTCCGCATCCGCTGATCGAGAGTGTCCTCGCCGAGCAGGCGGGCCAGTGCGGCTACTGTCTCGCCGGCATTCTCATGCGGGCCAAGGCCTTGCTGGACGAGGAGCGAGCCCCGACGCGGGCGGCCATTGCGACGGCGCTTGACGGCCATCTCTGTCGATGCGGGGCGCACACGCGCATTCTCCGCGCTATCGAGCAGGCCGCGCATGCCCGGAGTGCCGAGGCATGACGACGATCGCTTCATCACCGAGCCTGGCTGACAACCCGCGCTGCTCCGACTGGATCGATCTCTCACGTGAGGGGATGGTCGTGCTCAAGTCCGGCAAGGTCGAAATCGGGCAAGGCATCACGACAGCTGTTGTCCAGATCGCAGCCGACGAGCTGGATGTCGCGCCGGAGAGCATCGAGCTCATTTCCGGACACACGGCGCTCGGCCCGCTCGAAGCGGGCACCTCGAGCAGCCTTTCGATCGAGACGGGCGGACGCGCGGTGCGCCTTGCCGCATCTGCCGTCCGCGCAATCCTTCTCGCCGAGGCCGCCAAGCTCCTGCAGGCGTCGCCCGAGAGCCTCGCCGTCAAGGAGGGCCGCATCCTCGTGGATGACCGCCAGACGGACCTTACCTACTGGTCGCTCGCTCATGCCGTCGACCTCGAAGCACCGGTCCTCGATCATGCGCGGCCGAAAGCGCCAGGTGAGCGCCGCCTCGTCGGTACGTCCATGCCGCGCATCGATCTTGCGGCCAAGGCTGCCGGCGCGGCCTTCATTCATGACATTGAGCTACCTGGGCTGCTGCACGGCCGCGTGCTCGATCCGCCTGCCTCAAGCCGCCGACTTGAGACCTTCGACGAAGATGCGCTGAAGCGCGCGTTCCCTGCCGTGCAGGTGGTGCGCGACGGCTCTTTCGTCGGCATCATTGCAGATCGGGAGGATGTGGCTGTGCGCGCGATCGGGCGCGCGCGCCGGCTTGCGACGTGGTCTGCGGGCTTCAGGGTTCCGGCGCTCATGCGGGAAGCGATCGCCGCAGATTCCGGCCAGCCCGAGATCGTTATTGAGAAAGGCGATGTGGCGGCAGTGACCGGGCGCCGCATCGCGACCGAGATCGAGCGTCCGTATATCGCGCACGCGTCCATTGCCCCCTCCTGTGCGATCGCACTTTGGCGCGGCGATGCATTGGAGATCCACTCGCACAGCCAGGCCGTACACGACATGCGTGCGCCGCTCGCAAAGGCGTTGGGCATCGATGCTGGCAAGATCGTCGTCATCCACGCGGCGGGCGCCGGCACCTATGGCCATTCCGGCCAGGACGACGTCGCCTACGAGGCGGCGCTGCTCGCACGCACGGTCCCGGGCCGGCCGGTTCGCGTGCTGTGGTCACGTGCGGCTGACTTCTCGCTCGCCCCGCTCGGGCCCGGCGCGGTCGTCAGGGCCGAGGCGACGATCGATGCGGACGGGCGCATAACCGCGCTCGCCATACAGTCCCGAAGCCAGGCGCATGTGTCGCGACCCGGCCGCGGCGGCACGATCAACCTGGTCGCTGCCGAGCGGCTGGCCATTCCGCTGGAAAAGAGGTCCCCGCCTGATGTGCCCCTGGCGCGCGGTGGCGGCGCCGACCGCAATGCCATCCCGATCTACGCGGTTCCCAACATCCATGTCTCGAAGCTCATTCTGCGCGACCTTCCCTACCGGACCTCGGCTTTGCGGGCACTCGGCGGCTACGCGAACATCTTCGCCATCGAGACTTTGATGGACGACGTTGCGGCGGCGACGGGTGTGGATCCTGTGGCGCTGAGGCTCACGCACCTCGACGATCCACGGGCGGCCGCGGTCATAAGCAAAGCTGCGGAGATGTCGGGCTGGCCGGGCCCGCAAGGACAGGGCGAAGCCCTCGGGCTT
>CAUJKI010000600.1 GCA_963205015.1 Pseudomonadota bacterium | reverse complement strand
ACGAGCCGGTGATTCTCGGCGCCGAGAAGGATGTTGTCCGCGTGCAGACTCAGTTCCGCTTTCACCATCGCCGCGCAGGCTCGACCCTCGAAGGATCGATGCGGACCATCCTCACGGTGAGAGACGGCCTCATCGTGCGCTGCGAGGAGTATCTTGATAGGGGCCTCGTCGAGTCCTTCATGCGGCTCGCCCGACAGCGCGAGGCCGCAAAGGATATCATCCAGCCGCCGGCCATACCGCCGCGGCGTCCGCAAGGGGACGTGAGCAAACCCCTTCCAGTGAACGTCAAGGTAACCGACGAGGAAGGGTGCAAGTAACGTATCGGTTGGTTCGCGGAGCCGTTGAATGAGTGCGCGTTCGGTGATCGAGGCCGTCATTGCGTCCTGGAACGCGCAGGATGTCGAAACGACGCTCGCACATTGCAGCGAGGATGTGTTCTACGCGCTGTACATCTCCGAAGAGACCGTGCCTTTCGGCGGCGTGACGGTCGGCAAGGAGGCGATGCGCGGCACGCTTCACATGATGCTGGAGCAGTTCGACTATCTGAGGTTCGACCGGTCGATCGCCGGCGTGGATGGCGACATCGTGCGCGTGCAGACGCAATTCAAGTTCCACCACCGTCGGACCGGCAGCAATCTCGAAGGCACCATGCGGACCGCCTTCACAGTGAAGGACGGCTTGGTGGTGCGCTGCGACGAATACCTCGATCAGCACCTCGTCGAGACTTTCATGCGGCTCGTGCGGCACCGGGAGGCCGCGGGCGAGATCGTGCAGCCGCCGGAGCTTCCCCTGCGGAGCCGGCGGCTCGAGGAGGATACGACAAGCGGCGGCGACAAGGACCGCGGCGAGTGATGGATAGTCGTGGTGTCGTCGTTGCGGTTCTGGAGAGCTGGGCGGTGCAGGACGTCGAGAGGGCGATTGCCCACGCGGCCGAGGATATCGTCTATGCGCTGCACATCTCGGATCAGGCATTGCCGTTCGGCGGCGAGACCTGCGGCTGGGATGCCTTCCGCAATGTGCTCTATACGATCCTGGCGGATTTCGACTACCTCAAGTACGAGCCGGTCATCCTGGGCGTCGAGGAGGATGTGGTCCGCGTGCGGGTGAGCTTCGCCTATCGCCACCGGCGGACAGCCGAAACTCTGACGGGCACGAAGCGGATGGTATTCAAGTTGCGCGACAGCCTGGTCGCGCGGATCGACGAGTATCATGATGCTGCAATGGTCGAGGCGTTCATGCGTCTGACGCAGCAGCGCGAGGCCGACCATGAGGTGGTGCAGCCGCCGGAGCTGCCGCGTGCGCGGGCGCCCGCCACGCCGCAGGATATCGAGGAACAGAAATGATGCCGGATGACAAGGCAGCGCCACCCCCGCCGCGCTCGCAGATGCTGCCGACGGGGTGGATCGCCGAGGTTGTCACCTATCTCGAGATGCTGGCGCCGCCGCTGCCGCGGCCCGACACGGCGGCCGGATTGGCGCTCAAGAGGATGTCGTCCGACGTTGCGGACTACCGGCGGTTGTTCCGGCTGGTCGGTGAGCCATGGCTGTGGGCGTCGCAATTGCGCCGCAACGATGCCGATCTCGGCGCCCTTCTTGCGTCGGAGGCGATGGAGACTTACGCGCTGCTCGCCGGCCCGGACGAGATCGGCTTGCTTCAGCTCGACTTCCGAACCGCGGGCGCGTGCGAGCTCGCCTTCTTCGGCGTGGTGCCGGAGGCCATCGGCATCGGGGCCGGCCGGTATCTGATGAACCGTGCGGTCGAGCGGGCCTGGAGCCGTGCGCCGCGGATCGACCGCTTCTGGGTGCACACCTGCACCAACGACCACCCCGACGCCCTCGCGTTCTACGTTCGCTCGGGCTTCGTTCCGTACGCACGCGGGATCGAATGTTACCCAGATCCACGCACCGAGGGACTGCTGCCAAAACAGGCAGCGCCCCAGATCCCAATGATTTGATTTTGCAAAAGTATCGCTGTAGTGCAGAGGGCCGCTGGCCGGCGCGGGACGCGTGCCGGAAAAAAGCGCTGTCCTGACGAAAGGTGCGGCGATGAGTATGTTGATATTTAGGCGGAGTAATGTACGTTCAATTTGGGGGATTGAGGATGATGCGTGGGGTTGAGGGATGAGCAGCCGCGAGGTTGTCGAAGCATTCTTTGAGCGTTGGGGAGCGCAGGACGTCGAGATGACGACTGTGCTCTTCGACGAGGCTATCACATACAAGCTGCACGTCTTGAGATCCGCACTCCCGTTTGGTGGTGAGTGGCGCGGCATTGACGCTTGTCGCGATGCCCTGTTTTCACTGCTCGAGGAGTTCGATTATCTGCGCTACGAGCCCACTATCCTCAGCGTGAGGGGGAGCGTCGTGCGTGCACAGGTGCGGTTCAAGTATCAGCACCGGCGCACGGGCGGCATTCTCGAAGGAACGCGACGGCTCGTTTTCAATGTGAAGAACGGCCGTATCGTGCGCATCAACGGCTACCATGACGCGCACCTCGTGGAGGCCTTCATGCGCCTCACCGAGCACAGGATGGCAACGAGGCAGTTTGCGAAAGCGCCGCAACTGCCGCGGCGCGAGCGACAGGGCTCGGCCTGAGGGCTGCGACGCGGAGAGGAGAACGGGGAGTGGACAGTCGATCGGTTGTTGCCTCGTTCTTCGCATGCTGGGGCGTGCAGGATCTTGAGATGGCGGTCGCGCACGGCCATCCTGAGCTGGTCTATACAATTCACAATGGCCAGGACGCCGCGCCCTTCGCCGGCGTTTATCGCGGCCCCGAGAGCTGCCGCGATCTCGGCTATGCCATGCTCGCCGAGTTCGACTATCTCACCTACGAGCCGACCATCGTCAGCGCCGAGGACAACATCGTGCGCGCGCAGGTGTTCTTCCGCTACCGCCACCGCACGACGGGCAACATCATCGAGGGCTCGCGTCGACTCATTTTCGAGATCAGGGACGATCTCATCTATCGGCTCGACAGCTACGAGGACGCGCTGCGTTTTGAGGCCTTCATGCGCATGAGCCGTGAGGCGCCACCGCCGATCGATCCCCTCGATCCCTTCGACGTGCGGATCGGCCGCCAGAAGTCCGGAGCCGGCGCGTAACGTGCTCCGCGACGTTGTCGCCGGGGGCGGTCGTGTTTATCCTCGCCTGAGCACCCGGCGCTAATCTCTCCTCACGTGCGGCAACGAGGGGGCGCCACCGGAGGCGTCCGAAGTCGCGCCGCGCGTGCCGCTCCCGGAGCCTCGCCTCCGGCCTGCTGCCTCCGCATGTAACGCGCGTGCGTGAGCCGGACCCGACCGGCCAGGGCAGGTGGAGAAAGCGAGCGGCAGAACGGGGCGGCGGGTGCCGCTCGTTTTTTCCCATCGGACTGGTGCCGCCGCCCCGTCCCCTCCATGTGCATGAGCCCGGCGCGGGAACGTGGCGGGCGCAGAGGTGTGTGTGGCGCGCGCTTGGGGTGGAAGCGGTGTGGTGGTGATGATCGCTCTCGGTTTACTGCGCCGCCGTCTATCGGATGTCGTGCCCTGGTTCGTGGCTCCGCCACGAGAGGGGCTGCCGCCCCTTCAACCCCGCCTGGGGGACACACCGGAGCCCCCGTCTTTTTGGGATTTGGAGCTAGCCGCTAGCACGCCGCGGTCCCTTCTCCCCGTTCTTACGGGGAGAAGGTTAGGATGTGGGGCGGCCCCCCACACTAATGTTTGCATATTTCGCCGCCCCTCACCCCGTCCCTCTCCCCATTGGAGACCAGGGGGAGAGGGGGAAGAGGCGCTCGCCGCTAGCGCCCAGCGCATAAAAGCGGGGGGGTTCGGGAGGGTGTCCC
>CAUJKI010000599.1 GCA_963205015.1 Pseudomonadota bacterium | reverse complement strand
GAGGCGGTCGGATCCATCGCCAAAGCAAGAGGCGTCTCGCGCGCGCAAGTCGCCCTCGCTTGGCTCGTGCAGAAAAAGGGCGTGACAGCCCCCATCATCGGCGCGTCCAAGGCGCAGCATCTGACCGATGCCGTGGCCGCGGCGTCACTCGGCCTCACGACCGAGGAGATTGCAATGCTCGAGGCGGCTTATGTGCCGCACCGCGTGTCAGGTTTCCAGACTGCGTGAGGCGACTAAGCGCGGCCGCACCTACCGTGCGTGAGAATGCTGCTTCTGCATTTGGCGTGCCTGGATTGATATCTGCAATCGCTCCCGTCCCTGGGCAAAGCAATGGGCGCAATCGCGGTTGCGGATGCCATTGTTTTGTTGTTCTCGCATCCATGGACGTAGGCGGCGTGCAAGCCCACGATACCTGCATTGCAGAAGGTAGGACACGCAATCATCTGCAAGTGCTTGCGCGAGATTGATCTCGATGCGAGACAAGGCGGCGCTGGGGCATTTAGTCCCCTGCCAGAGCGACTGCTGAGGCCACCATCCCGCCTGCGGCCTTTCGGGCGATCGCTCCGACGACCGGCCAGACGGCGCCGACGATCAAAATAGACCGCCCCTGAGAGATAGCCGCATGAACTTCGAGCGATCCGTGCCCTCAGCTCAAGGGGCCAATATCCCGCTGCTGCTCGTCCTCAGCGCCACGCACTTTCTCAATGACATGATGCAATCGCTCATTCCGGCCGTATATCCAATCATCAAGCAGGCCTATGCGCTCGACTATGGACAGATCGGCCTCATCACCCTGACATTCCAGGTTACAGCCTCTTTGCTCCAGCCGGCGGTCGGCTATGCTACCGATCGCCGCCCTATGCCCTATTCGACCGTGGTTGGGATGTTGTTCACGCTCTGCGGTCTGATTGGCCTCGCCTTCGCGAGCAGCTACCCGTTGCTACTCGTGTCCGCGGCAAGTGTCGGGCTTGGTTCCTCGATCTTCCATCCCGAAGCGACGCGCATGGCGCGTAATGCCTCGGGTGGACGACAAGGTCTGGCGCAAGGCATTTTCCAGGTAGGCGGCCAGTGCGGCAGCGCCGCTGGACCACTCCTTGCGGCTTTCATCATCGTGCCGCGCGGGCAATCGAGTCTCTCGTGGTTTGCTGTCGCTGCGCTGATCGCAATCCTCCTGATGATATGGTCGGCCGGCCGGCACACGGCCGTTCGGCGCCGTGTCGATCTTGCCAGAGCTCGGCCCGATGGTGCTCCACGTCCAGCTCATTCGCCGGCAGTCATAGCGACGGCGTTGACTATTCTTATCGTCCTGTTGTTCTCGAAGAATGCCTACACAGCCAGCTTTACGTCGTTCTACACGTTCTACCTCATGGGGCAGTTCAACGTTTCCCTGCAGTCTTCGCAGATGATGTTGTTCTTGTTTCTGGCATCGGCGGCGGCGGGTGTCCTCGCAGGCGGTATCATCGGCGACAGGATAGGTCGCCAGCGCATTATCTGGTTCTCGATTCTCGGCGCCCTTCCGTTCACGCTGGCGCTCCCCTACGCCAATCTATTCTGGACTGGCGTCCTCACAGTCATGATCAATCTCATCATGGCGAGCGCGTTCGCTTCCATCCTGATTTACGCCATGGACCTGCTGCCTCATCGCGTTGGCATGATTGGTGGATTGTTCTACGGCCTCACATTCGGCCTTGGGGGTATAGCCGCCGCACTTCTCGGACAACTCGCCGACAGCATCGGTATCGATCGCGTCTATCAGCTCTGTTCTTTCATTCCGGCTATAGGGCTGTTGGCTGCCTTCCTGCCCCCACTCCACACAGAGAAGCGAGGATAGCAGTCAGCAATGACTGTGCCGTGAGCAGGTCGCGGCCGCCGGATGCACGCTGCTTTGGGTATCTGCACGTCACGACTTGCGCTCGACCTCGAACTGAAGCTGCAATAGCGGCCATCATTTTCGATCCCATGGCGCTCCTGAACCCTCGGCCCGGGAGCTCATTGGATAGCGGCTTGCTAGCTCTCTCGCGCCGCCCGAGCGTCGGATTGGACCGACGATCGCCTTCAAAAGTGTCGATTTGCCTGCCCCGTGTGCCGCAAGTACAGGCAATCACGGACCCTGCGGACGTCGAGCCCCCTTGACGTGGAGAAGGAAGCACGTGTTAATTAACTAACCAGTTGGTTACCTGCTTGAGGCATCATGACCGGAGATCAGTCCGCGGTGCGCGTCGCTGTCGATGTCGGCGGTACTTTCACCGACATCGTCGTTATGACGCCCGACGGTATCCTGCATGAGAGCAAGGTATCGACCACGCCCGATGATCCGAGCCATGGCGTCGTAGACGGTCTCGCTGCGCTCCTTGCCGAGTTAGGCATCTCACCTGCAGGCGTTGCCGAAATCCTGCACGGTACGACTGTCGGCTCCAACACAATCCTTCAACGCACGGGTGCCAGGACCGGCTTGATCACGACGCGCGGCTTTCGCGACGTGCTCGAGATTGGCCGCATACGCATGCCGGACATGTTCGATCTCACTTGGGACAAGCCCAAACCGCTCGTGCCACGACGTCATCGGCTGGAAGTAACGGAGCGTGTCGCTGCCGATGGTACGGTCATTCAGGCACTATCGGAGATCGATGTCATCGCGGCAGCGGAGCAGCTGGTTGCCGACGGCATCGAGGCAATCGCGATCTGTTTCGTAAACAGCTATCGTAATGCCACGCACGAGAAACAGGCCGAGGCGCTGCTCAATGCGCGCTTCCCAGATCTGCCTGTGGCCGCGTCATACGCCGTCCTTCCGGAGATGAAGGAGTACGAGCGCACCAGCACGACTGTCGTCAACGCCTATCTCTTGACGGCCATGCGCGGTTATCTGCGGAGGCTGGAGCGGCGCCTTGAAGAGGTCGGCATCGCCGCACCGATTCTGGTCATGACCTCGAACGGCGGCATGCTCGCGGCTCGTGCCGCCGGCAATCTTCCCGTAATGGTAGTTGCCTCCGGTCCGGCAGGTGGCGTCATCGGCGCCGCGCGTTTGGGCCGGGCACGCAGCGATCACGACGTCATCGTCTTCGATATGGGCGGCACCACAGCGAAGGCCGTGATCATCGAAGACGGCCGGCCGAGCATGACGTCGGAGTATGAATTCCGGGATGGCATGTCGACATCCAGTCGGTTCATCAAGGCCGGCGGCTACATGCTGAAAGTCCCGGCGATCGACATCGCGGAGGTCGGAGCCGGTGGCGGCTCGCTGGCGGGGATCGATGCCGGCGGCCTGCTCAAGGTCGGACCGGAGTCGGCCGGGGCCGTGCCGGGACCTGCCTGCTACGGCCTTGGAAATACGCGGCCGACGGTGACGGATGCCAACGTGGTGCTGGGTATTCTCAATCCGAACGCTCTTGCCGGCGGACGCCTCGTCATCGATCGAGGCCTCGCGGAACGCGCCATCAAGGAGCATGTTGCAACACCGCTGGGGCTTTCGGTGGAGGATGCAGCGCATGGTATTCGCGCTGTCGCGAATGCGGCGATGGCGCGGGCCATACGTGCTGTCACAGTTGAACGGGGGCGTGACCCGCGGGACCTGACGCTCATGGCGTTCGGCGGCAATGGCGGGATCCATTCTGTCGATGTCGCCCGCCAGCTCGGTGTGCGTACGATCATCATCCCGCCCCTTGCGGGCGTATTCAGCGCTGTCGGTATGCTGGCGGCCGATATCGAGCACACGGCGCTCGTTACCGTCATGCGCCTGCTCGATGATCTGACCGCCCAGGACCTTTCCGTCATCATGGCCCGTCTCAGCGCCGAGGTGGCGGGCAGGCTTGCGGCGGACGGCTATGGCGCGGACCGGACGGAGCTCGTTTGGCAGGCCGAGCTTCGTCATGAAGGGCAAGCCACAGAGCTGCCCGTGCCATTTTCCGCGGATGGTGACATCCTTGCTGAGATCAAGGAGCGCTTCGTCGAGGAATACCTGAAGACGTACGGCTACAGAGACGAGACACCGCTTGAGCTGGTCAAGGTCACGGTCACCGGACGCGGCCTGCGCCAGAGTAGACTGGACTTCAATGCCATGAAGATCGAGCAGCGAACCGGCGCGGCACGTGCCGGCTACCGCCTGGTGTCCTTCTCGCGTGGGGCACCTGCCATCGAGACGGCGATCGTATCGCGCGCCACGATCAGCGCAGCCGAACGAGCGGGCCCTCTCATCGTCGAAGAGTTCGACGCAACCATCGTCGTTCCGCCCCATGCTACGATCAG
>CAUJKI010000598.1 GCA_963205015.1 Pseudomonadota bacterium | reverse complement strand
GCGCTGCTCTCGTGATCGCGGGGCTGCTGCTGTTCTATCCCGCCGCAATGGCCGATCTCGCCGGCTTCGCACTTCTTGCGGTCGTTGCAGCGGTGCTCAAGCGACGCTCGATGAGGGTGCCGAATGCGGCGCCATCGTAGCGAGCCCGCTGCTTCGATCGGGTGCACCATAGGACTCTCGGCGGTGCTGCGTCATGGCACCGCTCGGAGATTGTGCCATCAGCCCGTCGCAGCGGGCTCTGCTGAGGGCGAGCGCCTGCTGGCTCGCCCTCTCGGCCAAAGTGACGCCCGCTTACGCCAGACGTTCAGCCTTCTGGCCAACCTCCACGACCACGCGGCCGATCGTGGTGACGTTGAAAAAGCGGTCCATGGCCTTGTCGAGCTCCTCGAAGGCTATCGGCCGTGCGATCTTAGCGAGGTTCTGCGGCTTCAGGTCCGAGCCGAGGCGCTTCCAAAGACGCTGGCGCTCCGGCATCTTGAGCTGACGCGATACATTGATCCCCATGATGTCGATCGACCTGAGGATCAAGGGCAACACGGTCGTCTTCCACTCTGCACCGACGGCCATGCCGGCAACGGAAATCTTCGCATGGGGCATCGCATAGGCTGTCAGTCGATCCAGATACTCACCGCCTACATTGTCGAGAGCGCCAGCCCATAGCATCTTGGCCACCAACGGCGACTTGTCAGCGAGCAGATCGCGGCTGGACATGACCGTCTTGGCGCCGATGGACTTGAGGAAATCGGCTTGATCGAGCTTGCCGGTGATTGCGGTGACATCGAAGCCGCGCTTTGCAAAGATATCGACGGCCAAACTGCCGACGCCGCCGGTCGACCCCGTGACGGCCACTGGCCCTTGCGCAGGCTTCAGGCCTGCCTGCTCGAGGCGGTCGACAGCCAGCGCTGCAGTCAATCCCGAGGTCCCGAGCGCCATGGCCTCATAGAGGCTGAGGCCTTCCGGCAACGGCACGATCCAGTCCGCCGGTACGCGTGCATAGTCGGCGTATCCGCCGTCCTGATCGACGCCGAGCTTGTAGTTGGTCACGATCACCTTGTCGCCTTCGCGGAAGCGGGAGTCCGCAGACGAGACGACCTCTCCGGAAAGATCCACGCCGGTAACGCACGGTCGGTCCGTGCGGACGTTCTTGCCGACGCCGCGCGCCGCCATGGCATCCTTGTAGGTCACTGCGGAGTAGGCAGTCTTGATGACAACCGGCCCTGGATCGAGGTCATCGAGCGAGAGTGTCTCGAAGCGGCAGACCGGTTTGCCGTCGATGGTGTGGACGCGGTAGGCTTTGAACTTCTTCATGATAGAGACCCTTCTTTAGCTGGCGGGCGCTTGCCGTGTGCGCCGGTGTCCTTCGGCTGCAATGCGACGTCGCCACCGACGATGCCGCCCTGCATGAGCTTGTCGATCTCCTCGCCTGTCAGGCCGAGATAGGTCGCGAGGATCTCCTGCGTGTCCTGTCCGTTGCGATGGCCGGACCAGCGGACCTCGCCCGGCGTTTCCGATAGCTTGGGGACGATCCCCGCGAGCGTTACGGTGCCGAGATCATCGTCCGGAACTTCGAGCAGCATGTCGCGCGCGCGATAGTGCGGATGTGCGAAAATATCTGCCATGTTGAAGATACGGCTGGCCGGGACTTCTTCCGCTTCGAGCCGCTTCTCTATCTCCTCGAGATCAAGCGACGACGTCCACTCGGTAACCAGTGCGTCAATCTGGTCGACGTTGCGCGCACGCGTCGCCTGATCGGCGAAGCGCGGGTCCGTGCCGAGCTCCGGCCTTTTCATTGCCTTGGCCAGGCGCCGGTACACCTGATCGGCGAGCGCTGCGATATGAATGTACTTGCCGTCGCGCGTCGGGTAGAGGCTGTTGGGCGCGCTGTCCGGCAAGCGCGATCCGGCTCGACGCGGCAGCTTTCCGGTCTTTGCAAAGGCGGGAACGGAAGCTTCCATAAGGCTGAAGGCAGACTCGCAAAGCGAGGCATCAATGCACTGGCCACGCCCGGTGCGCTCACGCGCCACGATCGCCATCACCGTACCGAATGCAGCGTAGACGGCGGTGATATAGTCCGTCAGTGGCAAGCCGACCCGGGAAGGCGGCCGGTCGGGCTCGCCAATCATCTCACGCAGCCCACTCATCGCTTCGCCGATCACGCCATAGCCGGGACGTTGCGCCATGGGACCGGACTGACCGAAGCCGCTGATCCGAGTCATGATGAGATCTGGACGGACCTTGCGCAGATCTTCGTAGCCGAGTCCCCATTTCTCGAGCATGCCGGGGCGGAAGTTCTCGACGACGATGTCGAAGTGCGGGACGAGCCTGCGGACGATGTCCTGGCCTTCGGCCGTGCGCAAGTTGATGGAGATGATCTTCTTGTTACGCAGGATCGTCGCCGCATAGAGGGATTTGCCGTCAACGCGCTCACCGAGCTTGCGCACAGGATCGCCAGCAACATCCTCCACCTTGACGACCTCTGCACCGAAATCGGCCAGGAGACGCGCGCAAAAGGGACCTGCGACGGTCGAACCGAGATCGAGAACGCGATAGCCAGCGAGTGGGCCGAAGCTGCCGTGCGCGGTGGGGTTGCTTGTTTTGGCGCTCATTTGCGTGTCACCGAGGTCGGGTGTGGACAGTATCTAGCCGCGGAAGGGGTCAAGTCCGGTCAGTTCGCGACCCTGGATAAGCGTGAGAATGCCCGGTGTCCCGTCGGGTATGTGGAGCATCCGGATATCGCGCGCGATGCGGTCGAGACCGAGCTCCACACTGAGCCCCATGGCGCCGTGCACGCGCATGGCCAGGGCCACGGCGCGATCACAGGCGTCCACGGCATAGCGCTTGGCCATCGCCGACAGGCCGTTTGCGCGCTCCCCGCGGTCGATAGCGGCGAGCGCGTTGTAGCAAACAAGCCTGCTCGTCACGACGGCGGTCTGGATTTCAGCGAGGTCGTTCTGGATGAGCTGGAAGCTGCCGATCGGCCGTCCGAACTGCTTGCGCACTTTTGCGTACTCGACAGCGAGATCGAGCGCTCTCTGTGCGAGTCCGACGGCCATGAGGCCGACCAGCGGGCGATTCGTGAGCCACGTGAGAGTCAGCAGCTTCGCCGTGTCGCCGGTGTCCGGGCAGAAATTGCGCTTCGGCACGCGACAATTCTCGAAGACGACCTCGCCATGCGGCGATTGGCACAGCCCGAGCATATGCAGTTCGGTGGCCTCGAATGGCGAATCCGCCGGCTCCACAAGAATACGTGCCAGACGGCTCGATCCATCGGGTGCGGTCATGCGGCAGGTGACGTTCATCACATCGCAAACGGAGGCATTCGAGATCCACAGCTTGCGACCATTGAGGACAATGTCGTTTCCGTCCACGTGAGCGCGCGTTTCGACGCCGCGCGGGTCCGAGCCGACGTTCGGCTCGCTGCTGGCGGTGGCTGCAATCTTTCGGCCGGCCATGAGGTCCGGCACGAACCGCTCCCGCTGCTCGGGTGTACCGCCGAGATAGATACGGGTCGTCGTTGCTTCGTGGGGCTGGAGTATCAGTCCTACGGCGGGCGGGATCTGTTCCGCCATCAGGCCATAGTCGAGCGCGCTGAGCCCCGCACCTCCTCCCTCTTCGGGGATGCGCGCCGAGGTGAGGCCGAGTTCGGCGGCCTTCTCCATGATGGCGAGCACCGCCGACTTCGGAAGCGCATCGTCGGGGCTGTGCGCATCCAGAATTGGCTGGATGTGCGTTCTGACCATCTTGCGTGCGGCGTCGACCAGCATCTGCTGCTCGAACGTAAGCGAAAGATCCATATGCGGGCTGCCTCTTGTGCGGGCTTTTGGAGCTGCTTTTATGCTGTTCTTCTGCCGCGGCGATCAGGCTGATCCTGTACGTTGCGGTGCAGGATTTCGAGCGCCTGAGCTACGCGACCGGCGGGAAGCCAACTGCGCAGGATGTCCTCGTCGCGTTCCGGATCGGCCGGACGCGGTGGCGACGGCTTCGTCGCGCGCGTGCGGCTGAAGCGTGGTGCCGGCGCCGGCTGAACGACACCCGCGACTTCGATCAGTGTCTCCCGCGCCCGGAGATGGGGATGGCTCAGCGCCTCGTGCATGTTCAGTACGGGGGCGAAGCAGGCGTCGCTTCCCTGCAGCAGATCACACCATGCCTCGAGCGGCTTCTGCGCGAAGGTTTCCTCGAGCACCTGCCGCAGGCGCGGCCACTGACTGCGATCGCGTTTCATCTCGATCATCGATGGCGGCAAGCCGAGCCGATCGAGAAGCTCGACAAAGAACTTGTCCTCGATCGGCGCAACCGAGACGTAGCGTCCATCCGCACAGGCATAGACGTCGTAGAAGGGCGCGCCCGAATCGAGGACATTGCTCCCGCGTTGGTCACTCCAAAGGCCGGCCGCTTGCATGCCATAGAACTGCATCATCATTGATGCGGTCCCATCGACAATGCTCGCATCGACGACCTGCCCTTTGCCCGAGGCGCGCGCCTCCAGGACGCCTGCGAGAATGCCGAGAGCGAGATAGAGGCCGCCGCCGGCGAAGTCGCCGACGAGATTGAGTGGCGGCGCGGGCGGTCCTTCCGCGCGCCCCATCGCCGCCAAGGCGCCGGTAAGCGCTATATAGTTGAGATCGTGACCTGCAGCCTTGGCCAGCGGTCCGTCCTGACCCCAGCCGGTGACGCGGCCATAGACCAGGCGAGGATTGCGCGTGAGGCAGATGTCCGGGCCAAGCCCGAGGCGTTCAGTGACGCCCGGCCGGAAGCCTTCGATCAAGGCATCCGCACTTTCGACGAGATCCAGGACGACTTCGATGGCCGCCGGCGCCTTCAGGTCGAGCGCGATTGTCTCGCGATTGCGCAGCACAAGATTGTACTCGAGTGGCCGCTCAACGCCGAGATTGCTCGGCGTCGCGCGATCGATGCGCAGAACGCGGGCGCCGAGATCCGCCAGCAGAACGCCACACATCGGGCCCGGTCCTATACCGGCGAGCTCGACAATCTTGATCCCGGTCAGCGGACCCATGTGAGATCTCCGCATCCCATGAGCGAGGCGAAAGATATGCCGTCATGCGCCCTCATTGCTGCATGCCCCACCGAACGATCGTCCGCTGCTCGAGACGACGGAACACGACGTACTCGACGAAGAGACCGATCAGAATGACGGTGAACAGACCGGCAAAGACACCAGGAATATCGAGGTCATTCTTGCGCTCGAAGACGAACCAGCCGAGGCCGCCCGCGCCCGAACTCGCTCCGAACACGAGCTCCGCCGCGATCAGCGTGCGCCACGCGAATGCCCAGCCGATTTTCAGGCCCGCGAAAATGCTTGGAAGAGCTGCCGGTATCAGGATCTTCACGACAAGACGCAGACCTGTGAGTCCATAGTTCCTCCCGACCATACGCAATGTGTTCGACACTGCGAGAAAGCCGGCATGAGTGTTGAGCGCAACGGGCCACAGCACCGAGTGGATCAGGACGAAGATCAGGCTCTGGTTACCGAGACCAAACCACAGAAGCGCAAGCGGAAGGAGGGCGATCGCAGGCAGCGGATTGAACATCGATGTCAGGATCTCGAGGAGATCCTTGCCAATGCGGCTGTTCATGGCGAATACGGTCAGCGCAGCAGCGAGCGCCAATCCAATAAGATAGCCGCGTGCGAGCACGCTGACGGACATCCACACCTTCTCCAAAAGACCGAGCTCGGCGAAGTTCGTCCAGAGCGCGGACACTGTCTCGGTGAAGGTCGGAAAGAGCAGCGAGTTGTTCAGGTGAAGAGCATAGGCTTGCCAAGCGGATGCCAGAAGGAACAGAAGAACCAGCTTGCGCAGGAGCTCGTTGCGGTACGCACGCTCCCAAAGCGTGAGTGGCTTCTCCACCGTCCCGAAGTCGCCGTCTTCAGAGACTTCTCGGATATAGGCCGGGCGCGGTGAGGCAGTATCAGTCATGTTCCGCTCCCTCCGTCTTGGGTTGATCAGAGAAGAGAAGGTCATGGATCGTATCGGAGAGCTTCCGCCCTGTGAGCGGCTCGATCTCGTCCTTGCCGTTGCTGTTGAACTCTGCACGCACGCGCCCCGGGTGCGGCGACAGCAGAAGAATCCGCGAGCTCAGCATCACGGCCTCGGCGATGGAGTGCGTGACGAACATCATCGTGAACTTGGTCTCGTCCCAGAGCTGAAGAAGCTCCTCCTGCATTCTCCGACGCGTGAGGGCATCGAGCGCCGCAAACGGCTCGTCCATCAGCAGGATCTCAGGCTCCATCGCCATTGCGCGCGCGATGGCAACGCGCTGCTTCATTCCGCCTGACAGCGTATGCGGATAGGCATCGGCGAACTTGGCGAGCTTCACTTTCTCGATGTAGTACATTGCCCGCTCGTCAGCGACTTTGCCCGACGCGCGACCGCTTTCCAACAGCGCGAAAGTGACGTTCTGGCGAACGGTCTTCCAGGGCAAGAGCTGATCGAACTCCTGAAACACCATCACCCGATCGG
>CAUJKI010000597.1 GCA_963205015.1 Pseudomonadota bacterium | reverse complement strand
GCCGCGCCCTGACTCCGGCGTGGATGTCCGGCAGCTCCATCATCCGGCAGGCGAGCGCGTGCTCGAGTTCCAGCAGCTCCGAGAGTTGCATCGCCGACGCTTCGCGGACCAGGCGGTGCGCCACCGCCAGCGCCGTCGGCGAGCGCTCGAGCAGGCGCGCGCGTGTTGCTTCGGCCCAGGCCGCGTGGGGGCCCTTCTCCCGTTCGAGCCGCGATACGATTTCAGCGACCGTGCCCGCACCAAAGGTCCGCGTGATGGCCTCGCCGCGTGCCAGGATGGGGGCCGGTCCTGGATCCTGGTGGCGTGGATCGAGCAGCTCGTCGACGGGATCGGCCACGGTCAGCGCGGCCATGATCGCATCGAACTCGGAAGCCGGGATGCAGTGCGTGGCGAGCCCGAGGTGAAAGGCATCGGCCGCCCCAAGCTGCTCCCCCGTCAGCGCCAGGTACATGCCGATGTCCTTCGGCAGGCGCGAGAACGTGTGGGCAAGGCCGTTGTTGGGTATGAAGCCGAGGCCGGTCTCGGGCATGGCGAAGCTGTAGCGCTCGCCGGCAACACGATGCGTGCCGAAGCGGCTGATGCCATTGCCGCCCCCCATGACCGGGCCATCGATCAGCGACACCGTCGGTTTCGTGAAGCATTCAGCCAGCCAGACGAGGGAGATCTCGTCGCCGAGCGCCTTCTCCGCCCCTTCCATATCGCGGCCGGCGAGCGCGGCCATCTCGACGACGTCCCCTCCTGCGCAGAACACGCCCTCTACCGCCGAGCGGATCACCACGGCATACACCATCGGATCACGCGCATATCCCGGCAGGCTCTCGGCGAGGCGCGCTCGCGCGGCGATGGTGAGCGCGTTCCGCTTCTCGGGGCGTGCGAGCGTGACAAGGCCCAGTGCGCCGCGCCGCTCGCAGACGAGGCCTTCGGCAACATCTCCCGCCGCGGCTTCCACGCTCATTCAAACGCCCCTCTTGATTCCACTTCTCAACAACACCTTAGCGAACGGCAAGGACGTCCGCCATCGGATGGCCGGATAGCCGCGCCATGATGTATGCGCAGGTGACTGATGATTCTCGCGCGGCTGAGGCAACCGCATCCGGCTATCGATCGTTGAACCGAACCGATGAGACATAGACGTGGCGACCGGATGCGCGCGCTGACGGCCCTGGGCCCGATGGCCGCGGGGCTCGTGCTGCTGCTCGCCGCCGGCGCAGCGGCGGAGATCCCCCTGCCCGAGCGCAATCCCGTGCGAGAGACGGAGCTACCGCTCCCCGTACGCAATCCACTGCGCGAGAGCGAGATGCCGCTCCCTGAGCGCAATCCCGTCCGCGAAGCCGAATTGCCGTTGCCCGAGCGCAATCCACTGCGCGTCGTGCCCGAGGCCAGCGTCGACGCCAAACGGGACAAAGGCGGCCGCTGGCCGAAGCTTCTGCCCGGCACGCCCGAGATCCTCAAGACGTGGACCGAGGAGGAGATCAACGCCGAGCGCGAACGCTGCGCCGAGGTACTCAAGGGCATCGAAGCCGAAACCGAGCCTGCCGATCCCGTTCGCAACGGCGGCTGTGGCTCGCCGGGACCCGTCCGTCTGCACAGCCTCGGCAAATCGGCGAAGGTGGTTGTCTCTCCGCCCGCAACCATGAGCTGCGACCTCGTCGTCGCGCTCGCGCAATGGATGGAGAAGGACGTGCAGCCGACCGCGCGGCGCCTGCTCGGCAAGCCCGTCACCAAGATCAGCAACATCAGCGACTATTCCTGCCGCAATGCCCTGTCGCGCACGACGACACGTCTCAGCGAGCACGCGCTCGCCAATGCCCTCGATATCCGCGATTTCATCACCGAAGGCGGCGAGGTGGCCGACGTAAAACGCGACTGGGGGCCGACGGCGCGCGATATCGCCGCCCAGATCGCCGCCGAGAAAGCGGCGGAAGCCGCGCGCAAAGCCGCGGCTGCAGCCGCAGAGGCCGCAGCGAGGGCCGCCAAGGAAGCTGCTGCCAAAGCAGCCGCCGAGAAAGGCGCTGCCAAGGGCAAGGGCGAGACGAAAGCCGAGACGAAGCCCGAGCCCAAATCCGTGACCAAGTCCGACCCGAAGACCGCCGCCAAGGTCGAACCCAAAGCCGACGCCAAGGAGGTGAAGGCGCCCGAAGCCACTGAGCGCCTCTCACCCCGCGAGTTGCGGCGTCTCAAGCGTGCGGAGCGCCAGCAGGCCCGCCAGGAAGCGCGTGAGGCGGCGAAGGAAGCGGCCCGGCTCGCGCGCGAGAAGCCGACGTCGCTCGTCCCGGCGTCGGGGTCGCTGGCCGCGGCGGCAGAAAAACCCGGACCGCGCGGCCAGTTCCTGCGCGAGATCCACGAGGCAGCCTGCGGCACGTTCGGTACTGTGCTCGGCCCCGAGGCCAACGAGGCACACCGGGATCACTTCCATCTCGACATGGCCAAGCGCCGCTACAAGAGCTTCTGCGAATAGTCGCCTATTGTCCCGCGCGCCCGAGGGCCTCCATGTCTGAGAGCCAGCGCGCGCGGCGCTCAGGCGCCGCAACCGCGATCGATCCGAACAGCGTGCTGCGAATGGGCGCCACACCGAGAAAACCGAGGATGTGATGCTTGAGCATCTTGAGCGCGTGCGCGCCGAAGTACCAGCGATAGGCCAAAGCCGGCATGCCCATGGTGATGACGACGCGCGCCGACTTGCCTTTCCACGGCGTCACGAACTTGCCGGTCTTTCCCGCCTCGAAGATCTCCGGCTGGATGACCCGCTCCAGAAATCCCTTGAAGATCGCCGGCAGCGTGCCAAGCCACAGGGGAAAGATCAGCACCAGATGGTCAGCCGCCGTGATGGCCGCGTGAGCAGCGGCAAGGTCGGGCTCCAGCGGCTGCAGCGTGCGATAGGCGCCGCGCAAAACGGGATCGAATGTCATGGTCGCGGTGTTGAACAGCGTGACCTCGTGCCCCGTGCTCTCCGCGCCCCGTTTGTAGGCTTCGGCCAGTGCCTCACAGTAGGTTCCGGATAGCGCGTGGCCGACGACGATGACGATCCGCGCCATGGCGGCAGCTCCTTTTTGCCTTATGGCGCAATGTCTGCCCGCTCGCAGGATGGAGCACATTGACGATGCGCAAAGAAGCCGCGCGATCAGCGCAACGCGCTGTCCTTTGCCGCATTCCTCCTCTACAGGCTGCGAGACCGAATTTACGCCCGGACAGAGGAAGCCGACTTGGGACGACCGCCCAGACCTCAAGCACCCACGCGCCCGCGGGACGGTGATGGCGAGGCCGACACCCGCATCGCCCCCGATCCGCTGGCCGTCGTCTTGCCGGCGCTCTCGGCGCTCGCAGCCATCGCCTCCATTGCCGCGGTGAACTGGGTCGGCCAGGAGCGTACGCCCGACGGCACGCGCGGCCGCCGCAAGGTCGGCTTCGTGCTCCGCGATCTCGAGTCGTGCTGCCTCGGCCTGCAGGAGGTCTTCAAGCGCTTGAACCGCAATCCGCGCCTCTTTGCCGGCGAAGGCGCCGCGGCGGCCTCACCGCTGAAGTTCGGCGTCCACGGGCCGCGCATCGACGCAGGTCTGGCCCGCATCTACCACCAGCTCATGAACGACGTCGCGTCCATGCTCGTGCTCGCCTCGCAAAATGCTTTCGATGTCATGTGCGCGGTGGAGGACGGCGAGATCGTCGCGCCGGAACCCATCTACTTCGGCTTCGGCGAGCAGCAGGAGCGGCTGAACAAGCTCGTTCAGGAGCGCGCAAGTCTCAAGACGCTCGTCACATCCGGCCTCGAGATCGCCGATGCCCTGCAGGTGCTCGTCGCCGAGTTCCGCAAGTACAAGGTCGAGGCGTCGTAGGCCGCTCAGGGGCGACGATTGCGCTTGAGGTCCTCGGGATCGTCCCACATGAGAAAATCAGGACTGAGCGAGGCGATGTTTGGCGCCCCCATCTGACCCATGGTGAGATCGAGCTCGTTGCGGACGATCTCCAGCGCACGGGAGGCGAGTTTCTCGCCGCCGGCCGCCACCGCGTAGAGCGTCATCCGCCCGACGAACACGAACTTGGCGCCGAGGCAGAGAGCCGTCGCGACGTCGGAGCCGCCACGCACGCCACTGTCGAGCATCAACGTCATCTTGTCGCCGACCGCATCACGGATCGCGGGGAACACCTCGACTGGTGACGGCGCGGTATTGAGCTGCCGGGCACCGTGGTTCGAGACCATGATGCCATCGACACCGGCATCCCGGGCAATCTCCGCATCGCGCGGATGCATGATGCCCTTGAGGACGAAGTTGCCCGGCCACAGATCGCGGAAGCGTTTGACGTCGTCCCAGGTCATCGGTGGCGTCGTTTGCGAGGCGACGAAGGCGGCGACCTTGTCGGCATCCTTCTCTGCACCGGCCCCTGCATAGGGTGCCCAGTTCGGAAACATCGGCTGGCCGCCGCTGCGGTAGTAGTCGATCATCCAGCCGGGATGGGTCAGCGCCTCGAGCTTCGTCTTGAGCGGCATCTTGATGGGGCGCGACAAGCCGTTGCGCCTGTTCCGCAGACGATTGGAGTGCACCGGCACGTCCACGGTGAAGACGAGGGTTTTCAGTCCGGCATCCTTCGTGCGCCGGATCATGTCGTCGGAGATGGATTTGTCCTTGGCCGCATAGAGCTGGTACCAGCCGTGGTCGGGCGCCGTGCGCGCCAGATCCTCGATCGAGGCCGTGCCAGTACCCGACATGATGAAGGGCACGTTCGCATCGCGCGCGGCGCGAGCGAGCATCATGTCCGCACCCGGGCGGAACAGCGCTGCCAGCCCTGTCGGCGCAATGCCCACCGGGCTCGAATAGCGTCGGCCGAAGAGCTCTGTGCTGAGATCGCGCTTGGAGATATCGACGAGATAGCGCGGTACGAGGCTGTAGCGCGAGAAGCCCTGGAAGTTCCGATCGAGGCCCTCTTCGCCGTCTGCGCCGCCTTCGATGAAATCATAGGCGATCTTCGGCAGACGCCGCTTGGCCAGGCGCCGCAGTTCGTCATAGTTGTGCACCGAGCCGGGACGTGCGGCATTCATGAGCGAGCCCTTCCCTCGTGGACAGCGTTTGCGCCTGGACTGCAGATTGGAGCGTTTCCCGGCCGAAGAAACTGACGGCACGCGGCAGCCGGATCAAGGGGGAATAAGTCCCTGCATGTCAGCCCTGCCGCGGCGCCCGACAAAAATACCCCTGCCGTAAGGCAACTCCCGAGGAAATATCATGGCTCTCGAGCCGATCACCCGCCCGATCGCCGGCCCCGCCGCTTTCGTGCGCGATCTTTCGGCCGATAACGCGGTCAACGCGCTTGTCGCCTTTGCCTTCTCGGCCTCAGGCCCGGTCGCCATTGTGCTCGCGGTTGCGGCACGCGGCGGGTTGAGCGAGGCGCAGGCGGCCTCCTGGCTCTTCGGCGCCTTCTTCGTCAACGGCCTGCTCACGATCGCCTTCTGCGCCGCCTACCGCCAGCCGCTCGTGTTCTTCTGGACCATTCCAGGCACCGTTCTCGTCGGCCCAGCCCTCGCGCACGCGAGCTTCAACGAGGTGGTCGGCGCGTTCGTGGTGACAGGCTTGCTCATGCTGGTGCTCGGCCTCTCGGGGGTCGTGCGCCGGGTAATGGATGCCGTACCCATGCCGATCGTGATGGGCATGGTGGCGGGCGTGTTCCTGCCTTTCGGCCTCGACTGGGTCAAAGCCTTCGAAAGCGATCTCGCGATCGCGCTCTCGATGACCGTGACATTCCTGCTCATCTCGGCAGTGCCGAGCATAGCCCGGCGGCTGCCGCCTCTGATCATCGCCATGGCGGTCGGTCTTCTCGCCATCGCGCTCACGCGGACGGGCACGCTGCCGCCGATCGACATGGGTGCGGTCCTCGCCGCGCCAGAGGTGGTTGCGCCGCACTTCAACGCCGCGACGCTGATCGAACTCGTCGTGCCGCTCGCGATCACCGTCCTCGTCGTGCAGAACGGCCAGGGTATTGCCGTCCTGCGCAGCGCCGGGCACGCGCCGCCCGTCAACGCGATCGCGACGGCGTGCGGGGCATGGTCGATCCTCACCGGTCTCGTCGGCACGGTCTCGACCTGCCTCACAGGGCCGACCAACGCCATTCTTTCGACTGGCCGCGAAAAACACACGCACTACGCCGGCGGCATTCTCCTCGGACTCATTGCGATCGCGTTTGGCCTCTTCTCGCCACTCTTCACGAAGCTTCTGCTTGCAACGCCAAAAGCCTTCATCGCCACGCTCGCAGGGCTTGCCATGCTGCGCGTGCTGCAGGCCGCCTTCGCCACGGCCTTCCAGGGCGCCTTCGGGATCGGTGCCCTCGTCGCCTTTCTTGTGACCGTCAGCAGCATCGCCATAGCAGGCATCGGCGCGCCGTTCTGGGGGCTGGTGTTCGGCGCCCTCGTCTCGCGCATCCTCGAGCACGGCGACTTCGCCGCCCGGGCCGCTGCAAGCGACTGAGACGACCCGCGCCGTTCCTGCCACAAATCATCCGATAAAAGAGCTATATTCCCGAGTGCACGAATCAGGGATTCGCGGTCGGCGGTCCGCTGAAGTGCATCATCACTGGGGAACGCACATGAACAAGGCCCTTGCGGAATTCATCGGTACCTTCACGCTCGTGTTTCTGGGCTGCGGCTCGGCCGTCATTGCCGGTGCCGGCGTCGTCGGTGTGCTCGGCATCTCCTTTGCGTTCGGCCTCGCGCTCATCGCCATGGCCTACGGCATCGGCCCCGTCTCGGGCTGCCACATCAATCCGGCCGTCAGCCTTGGCGCACTCCTCGCCGGACGCATGAACAGCGGCGACTTCATCCAGTACGTGATCGCGCAGTGCCTCGGCGCCATTGCCGGCGCAGCCGTGCTCTACATGATCGCGTCAGGCAAGCTCGCCGGCTTCGATGTCGGCAAGCAGGGTCTCGGCCAGAACGGTTGGGGGCCGACCTACCTCGGCGGCTACGGCATGGGCGCTGCCTTCATCTTCGAGGTCGTGGCGACCTTCCTGTTCGTCGTGGCCATCCTCGGCTCGACAGGTCCCGGCGCGCCAAGCGCCATGGCCGGGCTTGCGATCGGCCTCACACTCGTCGCCATCCACATCGTTGGCATCCAGATCACGGGCACGTCGGTGAACCCGGCGCGGAGCCTCGGCCCGGCGCTTTTTGCCGGCGGGGCTGCACTCAGCCAGCTCTGGCTTTTCATCGTCGCCCCTCTGATCGGCGCGGCAGCGGCAGGCATCGTCTTCAAGAGCGGCGCCCTCGACCCGCAGGCTTGAGGCGGCCTCAGGACCGCACATGAAACAAACAAGGCGGGCCTCATGCCCGCCTTGTCCGTCTCAGATCACCGATTGTTTTCTGCTTCAGATGCCGGCGGGCTTGTCACCGTCCGGCGCTTCGGTCTGCGGCGGGTTGTTGCGCCGCTGGTTCATGAACTCGTCGAACTCGGCCTTGTCCTTGGCCATGCGGAGGCGATCCAGGAAGCCCTGGAAGTCCTTTGCCTCATCCTCGAGGCGGCGCAGCGTATCTGCACGGTACTCGTCGAAGGCACGGTTGCCGGTCGAATACTGCGGACCCGCGGGTCCCACCCATTTGCCGAATTTCTCGCCGAAGCGGTGTCCGCCCCAGTCACCACGGTGCCGTCTTCCACACCCCATCCGTCCACTCCATATGATGTAGGCCAGAATGGCGAGACCGACCGGCCAGAAAACGATGAAGCCGATCACCATCAAGGCAATCCAGGCCGGCCTGCCGAAATCATCGATTCGCATGGCCATCTGATGCATTGCGCCCTCCCGGCGTTGGTTTTCACTCCACGAGGGAACTCCCTGGAGCCACCTCTCTATGTCAATGTAACGAACATTTACATCGTTTCAAGAGGGCGGGGTAACTATTTTTGCCGAGGGCGTGTGGTGATGTCTGGTGCACGCAGGCGGGAGAGATGCAGTGCACCCCCGTCAGGCCTTGGGCGCTCGCAGTCCACGCAGGTAGATGAGCACGGCTGCCTCCAGCAGATCCTCGGGGCTCATGGGGATCGGCCGACGTGCGCGATCGGCACGGCCGAAGAGGCTCGCAATGCCGTGCGCCTGCGACCAGATATGGAGCGTCATCATCAGCACCGGCGGCTGCGCGCCGGGCGGCAGCGTCGCCACCACCGCCTCGACCGCCGTGCGGACGGCCCCGAACGCGGCCTCGGCGACGGATCTGAGCGCTGGATCGGCACCGATATCGACGCCTGACTCGAACATCGCCGCATAGTAGGCCGGCTCCCCGCGCGCAAAGCCGAGATAGGCCCTGCCCACACGATGAAGCGCCTGCGTCGGGTCGGGACGGCCATCCTGCCACGCCTTGGTCAGCGCTTCGCCGAGCAAGCGAAAACCGCGCTGGGCAACGTCGGCGAGGAGTGCCTCGCGATCACGGAAATGGCGGTAGGGCGCAGCCGGGCTGACGCCGGCGGCCCGCGCCGCATCGGCGAACGTGAGCCCCCCTGGCCCCTTCTCGGCAATGAGGGCCAGCGCCGCCTCGATCAGGGCTTCCTTGAGATTGCCGTGGTGGTAGCCGCGTCGCAAAGCCGGATCCTGCCGTTCGAGTCGGTGCACGCCCAGGATACTGCAAACCGAAGCGTGGCGGCATCGCCGCGGATCGCCCCTGGCAAGGCCACTTCCGGATTTGAAGCCAGGAAACGGATCGCGGCCCCGCGCGCCAACTGGTTTCTCTGTGCCTCCGAGCTTCGAGGAGGCCAAGATGACCGCCGAGACCACATCGTCCGCCGAGGCTTCCCGCCTGCCGCCTGCCTTTGCCCGGCTCGGCTGGTCCAATCTTTCGGCCCAGCTTTCCGAGCAGATCGCGCTCGCGGCCGCCCCGCTGGCGGCAGTGCTTCTGCTCGGCGCCGGCGCGGCTGAAACCGGCCTCCTGCAAACCGTTCAGACCCTGCCCTTCCTGCTGCTGGCCCTGCCGGCCGGCGTTCTCGCTGATCGCGTGGTGCGCCGCCGCCTCATGGCCGGCTCGGAGGCGCTGCGCACGGTCTCCCTCCTGGCCATTCTCATCCTCCTCGCGAGCGGGCTCCTCGATCTGACGATGCTGGCGGCCCTCGGCTTCATCGGCGCCATCGGCACGGTCTGCTACAGCGTCGCCGCGCCTGCGCTGTTGCCGTCCATGGTCGCGCGCCATCAGCTCGGCGACGCCAACCGCTGGCTGGAGCTTGCCCGCAGCATAGCCTACGCGGGCGGGCCTGCGCTCGGCGGCGCGATCGTGGGCTCGGCCGGTGCGCCGGCAGCCTATGTCCTCGCGACCGTGCTCTCGCTCGTCGCGGTCGTCCTTCTGGCGAGGCTGCGCGAGGACGCTCCTGCATGGCGCCCGGAGCGCCGACATCTGCTGCTAGAGGTCCGCGACGGCGCGCGCTTCGTCCTCGTGCATCCCCTCCTGCGGCCGATCCTCATCACGGCGATCTTCTTCAATGCGTCGTGGTTCGTCCTGCAGGCTGTCTATGTCGCCTATGCCATCCAGGATCTCGGTCTCAGCGCAGCCGGCGTCGGCATCACGCTCGGCATCTACGGGGCCGGCATGATCACCGGTGCGCTTCTTGTGCCGCGGCTCATGCGCCGTTTCTCGCTCGGCACCATGATCGTGCTCGGTCCGCTCGCGGGGCTCATCGCCGCACTCGTCATGCTCGCGACGCTCTGGATGCCATCGGGCATCGTCGCGGGCGCCAGCTTCTTCCTGTTCGGTGCCGGCCCCATTCTCTGGACCATCACGACCACGACACTCCGCCAGGCGGTGACGCCGATCTCCCTGCTCGGCCGCGTATCAGCGCTGGTCCTGACCGCTACCTTCGGCGCGCGTCCCATCGGCGCGGCGCTCGGCGCGGTGGTCGCGGCAAGATCAGGCGTGGCGGCGTGCCTGATCCTGGCGGCGCTCGGCTTTCTTGCCCAGTTCCTTGTGATCGTGAGCTCTGAGGTGCCCCGGCTTGAGATGCTGCCAACTGCAGCAGCAGATCAGCCGAGAGGTGTGCGTGTCAGCTCGTAAAGAAGCTTTGCGTGCCGTGCGCCTCGATGGCGTCGGCAAGCCGGCCCAGCGCGTGCACATAGGCCGCCGTGCGCATCGAGATGCCCTTGCCGCGCGACAGGGACCAGATTGCGCGCCCTTCCCGCTCCATGATCGCCTGCAGCCGGGTGTGGATCTCGTTTTCGGTCCAATAAAAGCCCTGCCGGTTCTGCACCCATTCGAAGTACGAGACAGTGACGCCGCCCGCATTGGCGAGGATATCCGGGAGCACGACGACACCGGCCTTGCTCAGAATGGCATCGGCTTCGGGCGTCACGGGTCCATTGGCCAGCTCGAGGATCAGCTTTGCGCGTACGCTCCCGGCATTCCCGGCATGTATCATGTTCTCGAGGGCCGCAGGCACGAGCAGCTCGCACTGCACGCCAACGATCTGGGCGGCATCCAGCACTTCATGCCCATGCGTACCCACCGTCGACAGAACGGATTTGCCCTGTGCCTTGGCC
>CAUJKI010000596.1 GCA_963205015.1 Pseudomonadota bacterium | reverse complement strand
CGGTGCGCCGCGCACTCCCGACGCGCCGGCCGCCAGCTTCTTCGAAGGCGCAGGGGAGGCCGCTATCTGGCGCGCCTGAGGAGCTGCGGCCGCCGGCTTCGGTGCAGCGGCGGCCGGCGCGGTGACGGCCTTCGCCCTTGCCGGCTCGCTCCGCGTTGCATCCGCCTTCGGCGCCTCCGGCGCGCGCGGACGCGCACTCTCGGGTGCCGTTGCGCGCTCCATGATACGGGGCGGCGGTCGATCCACTGCCAAGCCGGGCGGTCTTGGCAGCTCGCGCTCGAAATCCCTGCCGCGACGCGCGCCGACCAGACGGCGCAGAGCCGCGTTCTCGTCGGCAAGGTGCGCGATCTCGTCGCCGAGATCGGCCGCCACCTGTCCGCGGCGGACGAGCGCGTGCACGACGAGCAGGCACCAATAAATGGTGAGCGCGATGATGATCGCCGGCAGCATGCCGAAACCGAAGCTCGTGCGCAGCGCCATACCGAGCGCCGCGATCACGATCATCATCGATAAGTGAACAGTAGCCTCGCGCAACCAGCCACTCGAGCCGGCTTCAACCGGTTCTTCGAGAGCGTCGGCGTCGTAAGCTGCGGTCTGTGTCATGCCGCACGCCGCCTCCAGTGATTCGACCCAGAGCGAGTTTTCTCGCAGCGCCCTTGATTCGCAATCCACAGGCCCTGGGCTGTCACCAGAAAAAGGCCGAAAAATCGGCAGTTCAGCGCTTTGTCGTCGTGCGGTGGTGCGCAATCTCATCACGCAGGAGCTCGAGCTCCAGCCAAGCGTGCTCGGCTTCGGCCAGCTCCGCCTCGGCGCGCGCGAGACGGGTCGATGATTCGCTGAAGGCTGCAGGATCGCGCGAGAAGAGAGTGGGATCGGCGAGCCGGCGCCCGAGCTCCGCGATCTCGCCTTCGAGCGCGGCTATCTGCTTGGGCAACGCTTCCAGCGCCTGCGTCTGCTTGTAGCTGAGCTTGCGCTGCGGCGCAGGCGGCGCTTCGCGGGCGAGTGATTCGGTTGTATCCGCCGGCCGCGCGGCGGCGCGCGGCTTTGCCGCTGCCTCCTCCCGCGCGCCGCGCTGAGCGAGCATGTCGGAATAGCCACCGGCGTACTCGATCCACCGCCCGTCTCCCTCCGCAGCAATGACGCCCGTCGCAACACGATCGAGGAAATCGCGATCGTGGCTGACCAGCAGCACCGTGCCGGCATAGTCGGCGAGAAGCTCCTGCAGCAGGTCGAGCGTTTCGAGATCGAGATCGTTGGTCGGCTCGTCGAGCACCAGCAGGTTCGACGGCCGCGCCAGCGCCCGCGCGAGCATGAGCCGCCCGCGCTCGCCGCCGGAAAGCACGCCGAGCGGCGTACGTGCCTGCTCCGGCGCGAACAGGAAGTCCTTCATGTAACCGATGACATGACGCGCAACGCCATTCACGATCACCTGGTCGCCGCGCCCGCCGGTCAGCGCATCGGCCAGCGTCCAGTCCGGCTTCAATTGCTCCCGGCGCTGGTCGAGCGTCACCATCTCAAGGTTCGTGCCAAGCTTGACCGTGCCGCTGTCGGGCGCGAGCGCACCCGTCAGGAGCGCGAGAAGCGTCGTCTTGCCCGCGCCGTTCGGTCCAATGATGCCCAGCCGGTCACCGCGCGCGATACGCAGCGAGAGATCCCGCACGATCGGACGATCGTCAAAAGACTTGGAGATATGCTCGGCTTCGATCACAAGCTTGCCGGACGTGCCGCCTTCGCTCACGGCAAACCGGACATTGCCGACGGGACCACGAGCATCCTTGCGCTCGGCGCGCAGCTTGTGCAGCTCGGCGACGCGGCGCACGTTACGCTTCCGGCGCGCCGTAACGCCGCCGTGCATCCAGCTCTCCTCGCGCGCAATTTTGCGATCGAGCTTGTGGCGCTCGAGCTCCTCCTGCTCGAGGACATCGTCACGCCACCCCTCAAAGGCAGCAAAGCCCTTGTCGAGCCGGCGCGCAATGCCGCGGTCGATCCAGATGGTCGTACGCGTCAGCGTCTCCAGAAAGCGCCGGTCGTGGCTGATGAGGACGATTGCGGCACGCTGGCTCCCAAGCTCCTTTTCGAGCCACTCGATGGCCGGAAGATCGAGATGGTTGGTCGGCTCGTCGAGCAGCAGGACATCGGGGCTTGCGGCGAGCGCACGGGCGAGCGCAGCGCGGCGCGCCTCGCCACCCGAAAGCTGCGCCGGATCCTCCTGGCCGCCGAGCCCCAGCATCTCGAGGGCCGACTGTGCGAGATAGGCGCCTTCCCCTTCCGCGAGCCCCGACTGGACATAGGCCGCGACACTTGCAAAGCCGGAGAGGTCCGCCTCCTGGGGCAGATAGGCAACGCGTGCGCCGGGATGGACGAAGCGCTCGCCCTGATCGGGCGCCACTAGACCGGCGGCGATCCTCAGCAGCGTCGACTTTCCCGAGCCATTGCGCCCGACAAGGCCAATGCGGTCACCCGCACGCACGGCGAGATCGGCGCCGGAAAGCAGCGCCGTCGTGCCGAAGGTCAGGTGAATGCCGGAAAGGCGAATGAGCTCAATGGCCATGCCGGGTATCTAGCGCGGCCAGCCCTCTCGCAACAACCCGTCTCTCAGCGCCGGCGCACCATTTCGTCGGCCGTAATCTCGGGGAGCCCCAGGCGGGCGATCATCGAGGCTGGCGCGACCGCCGGCTCCATGCGATCGAGCGCGATCACGACGTCCCGGCGCACGTCCGGATGGACGAGGACGAGCTCGTGGCGAATGCCGGACACTGTCGTGCGCACGCGGTGGAAGATACCGCGGTAGGCACCGAGCGGCTCGTGGAACCTGCGCGATGAGAAAAGACCCTTCTCCGCGACACGCACGACATTGCCGTCGATCTCAACAACGCCCCCACGGCCGATATCCGCGACCAACCGGCGAACCGGCACAAGAAGCAGAGCGGAGAGCAGCAAGAGGCCGGCAACGATCTGAAGCGTCGCTATGGGCTGGGCGAGCGCGAGATTGATGGCCTCCGGCTCGCTGATGGCCTGGGTGGTGATGAGGAACATTCCGGCGAAGAGCGCGAGCGTCATCGCACCGGCAGCGGCGAGGCCGAGCATGGTGCTCCAGCGCGCCTTCGAGCGCACGATCCGCACGAGGCCGTCCTCGTCATTCGACGCGTTCGCGAGAAGATCTTCAGCACGCGCAAGCATGGCAGTGGTTCGCCCCGATTACTTTGTTCAGCCCGCAGAATATTAGATCCGCGCCGCTTAACGCCTCGCTAAGCAAATCGTTCCGTTCGCAGGCATCGGCGCAGGCGAACCCCGCCGTCCGATCGGTGACCGGACCGACACCTTATGCGGTGAAACTGGATTTACCCTGGTGGAGGCCCCTCCTCCTCGGAGGGCTCCGGCATGTTGACCACGATCCTGCCAGCAGCCACGTCGACCTCGGGCACGAAGCGATCGTTGAACGGTATGTGCTCGGTACGCCGTGAGGCAACAAGAGCGATCTCGATCAAATCCCCGGCACCGAAATTGTGAACGGCCACCACGCGGCCAATCTCCGCCCCGTCCGGCGCAACGGCGGCGAGACCGATCAGGTCGTCATGATAGAATTCGCGCTCGCCGACCACCGGAAGCTGCGCACGGTCGATGTAGAGGTCGGTCCCCGCAAGCCCCTCGGCGCCATTGCGGTCGCCGATGCCGCTAATCCGCGCGACGACGCCCTTGGCCGTCACGCGGATGACGCGCAACTCGAGCGTTCTTCCGGCTGACGGTGCGGCGAGCGGCCCGTAGGCGCCGATCGCCTCGGGCGCATCAGCGTAGGAGCGCACGAGCACCTCTCCGCGCACGCCATGGGCGGCGACGATCCGGCCGAGCAGGATGCGCCCGTCTCGATTCGCCTCGCCTGGCATGCGTGCCTCCAGCGCGCGATTTACGCCGCCGCGTCGCCGCTCTCGGTCGCCTTGGCTGCAGCCTCGGCCGCGGCAGCCTCGCGCTCGAGGCGCTTCTTGCCGGGCTTGGCCTTCTGCGGGTTGTTGCGGGCCGTGCGCTTCATGAGCCCGGCCGCATCGAGGAAGCGCGCGACGCGATCGGTCGGCTGGGCACCGACGGAAAGCCAATGCTTCGCGCGGTCGAGATCGAGCTTCACGCGGTCGGCATGGTCCTTCGGCAGCATGGGATTGTGGGTCCCGATCTGCTCGATGTAGCGACCATCGCGCGGTGCGCTGCTCTCGGCGACGACGATGTAGTAGTACGGGCGCTTCTTGGCGCCGCCGCGCGAAAGGCGGATCTTCACGGACATGAGGTCTCTCCTGGTTCCAATCTGATCATTCGGTGTTCTGACAACGTCAACTTCAGTTAGCACTCGCGGGGTGCCGCCAGACGTCGGCGACGGAACTCCGCAATTCGATTTTCCCTTCACGCTGAGCACCAAGGCGCTCGGCAACTTTCTGCGAAGGCCGATTTTCGGGAGCGATCAAGCTGATCGCTGTCCGCCAACCGAGATTGTCGTAGGCGAACACGCGCGCGCGTCCCGCTGCTTCGGTTGCATACCCTCGACCGCGCACCTCCGGCTTCAGGCCCCACATGACCTCGGGCTCCGGCCAGCCATGCGGATTCCAAAGGCCGCTGTAGCCGACCCAGTCTCCACTCGCCTTCTCTTCGAGAACCCAGGAGCCATATCCGCGCAGTGCCCAGTGGCCGATCTGGGTGCACATACGCCGCCACGCGTCGGCGGCATCACAAGCACCACCGATGAAACGCGCGGTGTCTTCGTTCGCGAGGAACGCGGCAAACGCTGCATGATCCGTCCCACGCCAGGCGCGCATCACCAGCCGCTCGGTTTCGAGAGTGGGCACCTGCATCGGCTATTTCTTCTTTCCCGGAAGTCCCGGCAGACCCGCAAACCGTGGTCCGCCGCCACCGAGCCCCGGCAGACCAGGGAGGCGCGGCACGGCCTTCGTTCCGACACCCGGCAGGGCGGGCGCCGCGCCGGCGCCGAGCTGATCGCGCACTTCCTTCGGAAGCTGCTCCAATGCCTTGGGATCGAGCCGCGCGAGCTCGGCCTGCATCCGCTCGACCTCGGCAGCGTTGGGCATGGCGCCGCCGCCGAGCCCGAGGGCGCCGGCCATACGCTGCATCATGCCCTTGTTCTTGCCCATCATCTTCATCATGTCCGCCATCTGGCGGTGCATCTTGAGGAGGCGATTGATCTCGTCGGGGCGCGTCCCGGAGCCAGCGGCGATGCGGCGCTTGCGCTTGCCGTCGAGAATCTTCGGATGGCGGCGCTCGTAGGGCGTCATGGACGAGATGATCGCGCCCTGGCGCTTGATCACCTTGTCGTCCATCTGGGATGCCGCCATCTGCTGCTTGATCTTGCCCATGCCGGGCATCATGCCCATGAGCCCGCCCACGCCACCGAGCTTCTGCATCTGCTTGAGCTGCTCGGCGAGATCTTCGAGATCGAACTCGCCCTTGCGCATCTTCTGCGCGATGGCCTGCGCCTTCTCGGCGTCGATCGTCTGCGCGGCCTTCTCGACGAGGCTCACGACATCGCCCATGCCGAGAATGCGGCCGGCAATGCGCTGCGGATGGAAGTCCTCGAGCGCATCCCAGCGCTCGCCGACGCCGATCAGCTTGATGGGCTTGCCCGTAACCGCGCGCATGGAGAGCGCCGCGCCACCACGGCCATCGCCGTCGACGCGGGTCAGCACGATGCCGGTGATGCCGACGCGCTCGTTGAAGCTCTTCGCGAGGTTGACCGCATCCTGACCCGTAAGACTGTCGGCGACAAGCAAAGTCTCGTGCGGCTGCGCGATGTCGCGCACGTCCGCCGACTCCTGCATCAACTCCTCGTCGATATGGATGCGCCCGGCCGTGTCGAGCAGCACGACGTCGTAGCCGCCGAGCTTTCCTGCCTCGATCGCGCGCGCCGCGATCTGCTTCGGCGTCTGGCCGGCGATAACGGGAAGCGTCGCAACACCCGTCTGCTCGCCAAGCACGCGGAGCTGCTCCTGGGCCGCCGGCCGCCGCGTATCGAGCGAGGCCATCAGCACCTTCTTCCTGTCGCGGTCGGTGAGGCGCTTGCCGATCTTGGCGCAGGTCGTCGTCTTGCCCGAGCCCTGCAGGCCAACGAGCATGATCGGCACCGGCGGCGTGGCGGCAAGATCGATGGGCTCGGCATCCGAACCCAGCATCTCGACGAGCTCGTCATGGACGATCTTGACGACCATTTGGCCGGGCGTGACCGACTTGATCACGTTGGCGCCGACGGCCTTGGCCCTCACCTTGTCGGTGAACGAGCGCACCACATCGAGCGCAACGTCCGCCTCGAGCAGGGCACGCCGCACTTCACGCCTTGCCTCGTTGACGTCGCTCTCGCTCAGCGCGGAATAGTCGGTCGTTCCCTGCGCCGCCTTCAGTTCCTTGTGCACGCCGCGCGGGTCGTAGACGCCGTCGATGATGTCGCGGATGCGCTTGCTCACCCCGCGCGGCTCGATCCCGTGGGCGGCGTTGAACGCGATCTGCTTGGCGCGCCGGCGATTGGTTTCGTCGATCGCGCGCTGCATCGAACCGGTGACCTGATCGGCATACAAAATCGCCGTGCCGTGCAGATGCCGCGCGGCGCGTCCGATGGTCTGGATCAGCGAGCGCTCGGAACGCAGGAAACCTTCCTTGTCGGCATCGAGGATGGCCACCAGCGAGACTTCGGGGATGTCGAGGCCTTCACGCAGCAGGTTGATGCCGACCAGCACGTCGAACTCGCCCAGGCGCAGGTCGCGGATGATCTCCACCCGCTCGACGGTTTCGATGTCGGAGTGCAGATAGCGCACCTTGACCCCGTGCTCGCTCAGATAGTCGGTGAGATCCTCGGCCATGCGCTTGGTCAGCGTGGTGACCAGCACGCGTTCGCCGCGCTGCACGCGCGCGTTGACCTCCGAAAGCAGGTCGTCCACCTGGGTGCCGGCAGGGCGTACGATCACCTCCGGATCGACCAGACCGGTCGGACGCACCACCTGCTCCACCACCTGGCCCTCGTGGGCTCGCTCGTAGTCGCCCGGCGTGGCCGAGACGAACACGGTCTGCGGCATCATCGCCTCGAACTCCTCGAAGGTCAGTGGGCGGTTGTCCACCGCCGAAGGCAGCCGGAAGCCGTATTCGACCAGGTTCTCCTTGCGCGCCCGGTCGCCGCGGAACATGCCGCCCACCTGCGGGACGGTGACGTGGCTCTCGTCGATGATCATCAGGGCGCCGGCGGGCAGGTAGTCGATCAGCGTCGGCGGCGGTTCGCCGGCGTTGCGCCCGGACAGGTGCCGGGAGTAATTCTCGATTCCCTTGCAGAAGCCCAGCTCGGCGAGCATCTCCAGGTCGAAGCGCGTGCGCTGCTCGACGCGCTGGGCCTCCAGCAGCTTGCCCTGCTGCTGGAACGCCTCGATGCGTTCGCGCAGCTCGATCTTGATGGCCTCGATCGCGCGCAGCGTCGTCTCGCGCGGCGTCACGTAGTGGCTGGAGGGGTAGATCGTGTAGCGGCTCACCTTCTGCAGGACGTGTCCGGTGAGAGGATCGAACAGGGACAGGTCCTCCACCTCGTCGTCGAACAGGCTCACCCGCAACGCCAGCTCGGAGTTCTCGGCGGGAAAGACGTCGAGCACGTCGCCGCGTACCCGGAACGTCCCGCGGCGGAATTCCAGCTCGTTGCGCTGGTACTGCATCTGCGCCAGGCGGCGGATGATCTCGCGCTGCGGCGTGCGCTCGCGCGTACGCAGGTGCAGCACCATGCTGTGGTAATCGACCGGATCGCCGATGCCGTAGATGCAGGACACGGTCGCCACGATCACGGTGTCGGGCCGTTCGAGCAGCGATTTGGTGGCCGAGAGCCTGAGCTGCTCGATGTGCTCGTTGATCGAGCTGTCCTTCTCGATGAAGAGGTCGCGCGAGGGGACGTAGGCCTCGGGCTGGTAGTAGTCGTAGTAGGAGACGAA
>CAUJKI010000595.1 GCA_963205015.1 Pseudomonadota bacterium | reverse complement strand
CTTTCTGCATTTCACGAAGGCACTTTCGACGATCGGCACCCGCGATGGTGTGCGCGTCAATGCCATCAACCCTGGTGTATTTGAGACAGGCCGCCTCAAGCAGTCGCTGCGCTCGGCAGCCGAGCAGGCCGGCGTTCCCATCGAGCAGGCGGCGGACGTGCTCCTCTCGAAGATGGGCGTGCCGCGCTTCGGTAAGCCCGAGGAGGTCGCGCGTCTTGTCGCCTATCTCGCGTCGGGGCATGCGGCCTATATGAACGGCGCCGCAATCGAGATCGACGGCGGCTCGCAGCGCAATATCTGAGCGGAGAGTATCCGGATGGACGTGATTGTCGTTGGGGTGGGCATTCTCGGCGCGAGCACGGCCTATCATCTCGCGCGCGCAGGATGCACAGTCACCATGGTTGATCGCGCGGACGAAGGACGCGCGACCGCCGCAGGCGCTGGCATCGTTTCCCCCTGGGGTTCGCCGACGGTGGATGAGCCCTACTATGCGCTGCTCGCCCGTGGCGCGCGGTACTATCCGCGTCTGGTCGAGATGCTGGCCGAGGACGGTGAGTACGATCTCGGTTACGCCAAGGTCGGCGGTCTCTACGTGGCCTCCGATCCCGCCGATCTCGATGCCGCGGAGCGCCGTGCGCGGGCGCGCGCGGTGAACGCGCCCGAGGCAGGACGCATCGAGCGGCTTTCTCCCGCCGACGCGCGGCGTGCGTTCCCGCCCTTGCGCCAGGATCAGCCGGGACTTTTCGTCTCCGGTGGCGCGCGTGTCGATGGCCGGCGCATTGGGGCCGCGATGCAGAGGGCCGCGGTCAAGCATGGAGCACGGCTGATCAACGGCTCGGCCGAGCTTGTGATGCGTGGCAGCCGTGCCGTGGGCGTGCGCGTCGACGGTGCGTTGATCGAGGCCGACATCGTAGTTGCGACGGCCGGTGCCTGGGCATCCGATTTCCTCGCGCCCGCCCGCGTACGTCTGGGGGTGACGCCGCAGCGCGGCCAGATCATCCATCTGCGCCTTCCCGGCACCGAGACCGCGCACTGGTCGATCCTGCAGCCGCTCAACAGCTATTATCTGCTGGCATTCGAGGATGCGCGCGTCGTCATCGGCGCGTCGCGGGAAACAGGATCGGGATTCGACTATCGCCTGACTGCGGCGGGTGTTGCCGAGGTGCTCAACGCGGGGCTTGCGATCGCGCCGGGTCTCGCTGCGTGGACGCTGCATGAGATCCGCATCGGCTTCAGGCCGCTCGCCGACGACCATCGCCCGAAACTCGGCCGCGCGCCGGGTGTCGACAATCTGATCATCGGCAACGGGCTCGGGCCGAGCGGCCTCTCCATGGGGCCGTTCAGTGGCGCCGAGCTTGCGAGACTGGTACTCGGTAAAGCGACCGAGCTTGCGCTCCATCCTTATGCTGTAGGCTCTGCCTGAGCATGGACTACCAGATGGTCGCGCCGCTATCGACTGGAATGACCTGACCGGTCGTGATGGCCGCCTCGTCCGAGGCGAGGTACACGGCCATGTTGGCAATGTGGATCGGCTGGCCAAGGCCGAGCAGATGCGAGGCGGCGATCCGCTCTGTCGCATTGCCGCTGCCGTCGAGCATCTTCTTCACGCGGTCCGTCAGCGTCACCGAGGGCGCGATCGCATTCACCCGGATCTTATGCGGAGCGTATTCGACGGCCATCGAGCGTGTCAGCGCGGCAATGCCGCCCTTCGCCATGGTGTAACAGTCGCGCCCCGGAAGCGCCATGAGCGCGACGATCGACGACATGTTGATGATCGCGCCGCCGCCGGCCTTGATGATGTGCGGGATGCCGACCTTCGAGCAGAGGAAGGTGCCGTAGAGATCGAGCTTGATGGCGCGCCAGAACTCCTCGTCCGGCGTTTCGGTCACGGGGCCGTCAGCGGGCTGCGCGCCGCCGGCGTTGTTGTGCAGGATGTCGAGCTTGCCGAAGCGCGCGACCGTTTCGGTCATGGCGGCTTCGACGCTGGTTCGGTCGGTCACATCACAGCGCACGAAATGCGCGTCACCGCCGCCATTGGCCGCGCACTGGCGCGCCGCGGCTGCCGATGTCTCGCCGGCAGTGCTGTCGATGTCGGCGACCACCACCTTGGCGCCTTCCTCGGCAAAGCGCTCGGCGGTCGCGCGGCCGATGCCGCCGCCTCCACCGGTGATGAAGGCGACCTTGCCTTTGAGGCGGCTCATGGTGTGCTCCCGTCAATGATCCGAGGCCCTTCCTACGCCGGCCCGCTGCGGGGCTCAAGCGGGGGGAGGGCCCCGGTATGACGCTGGCGGGGCATCTCAGACGAGCTTGGCGTCGAGTGTGATCTCGGCCTTGAAGAGCTTCGAGACGGGGCAGTTTTCCTTGGCGGTCTTGGCGAGTTCGGCGAACTGCGCCTGATCGGTCCCCGGAATCTGAGCCTTGAGCTCAAGGTGGATCGCGGTGATGGCGAAGCCGCCGTCCTTCTGCTCGAGCGTGACGGTGGCGGTCGTGTCCATCTTGGTGGCGGTCAGGTTCGCCTTCCCGAGGATGTTCGAGAGCGCCATCGTGAAGCAGCCCGCGTGGGCGGCGCCGATCAGCTCCTCGGGGTTGGTGCCCTTCACACCCTCGAAGCGCATCGCGAAGCCATAGGGGTGGCTGGCCAGCGCGCCGCTCTCGGTGCTGATGGTGCCTTTGCCGTCCTTGAGGCCGCCGCTCCAGCTCGCACTGCCCTTCCGGTTGATCTTCATGGGTTCGGTCTCCCTGGCGTGGGCGAGGGCCGATGCGGCCCTGCTCTTAACTGAATGGGTATTTGTGGTCCGAAGTTCCAGGGACATCACGACGATGCGATCAGCCGGCTGCCCGCCTCACGCCGGGCGGGCGGCAGGCGGGACAGCGGTCGGCACCCGCTGCGTTCCGGCTGCACGCTCGAGGCGGACCGGAGGATCGTCGTTGTTGAGCGCCTTGAAGGCCGTGTCTGCAGCGACGTCGCGGGGCAGGCCGCGGGCTCGCGCCCTCTCGTAGGCATCCTCTGCTGCGAGCGCGGCACGCCAGGTTCGCCACCACAGTCGGAGAGTCGACCGAAGCGGGTGAGGCATCCTCGTGAGCGGGGATTCGCGGCGTCGTGGCGTGTCGTTCATGCGCATCTCCTTCGGCCAGGAAAGGCTTGGCCGGATAGGAGATCCGGCGCCGAAGAAGCTGTAGGCGATGCCCGTCAAGCCGCCGTCCGCGCGTCCGCGCGCGAGGCAGGAGCTGAATTGACGTTCGTTTGACGGCATCGGCCCTACGGTGAGGCGTCGGGCGTCCTCGCCGCGGCATTCATGTGAGGAAGGTTCTCCAGATGCATGGTCTCGAGCCGATTTGTTCCAGAGCCTTGGCCCGAGACCGGGATTGCGTTGTGGGTTGGTACTTGCTGGTTTCTGTGCTCGCCACTTATTTCAGCACCTATCACTTAAGGCGGACGCTGCTCTTGGCCTGGCTAGGCGAGAGTGACGGTCCAGGGCTGTTGTCGAAGGACGACAATCGGCGTTCCGCCAATCATTCCTCACGTTTTCTTTTTGTGGTCTTCGCGGCTGCACAGGTTTGCCGAGCGACATGGCGGCGCGTGTGCAGCGAGGTGTCGGATCTCTTCGGGCGTGTGCCGCGGGGCGCGCGATCGCCGGTATGAGATCCGTCTAGGGAGCACCTGTGTCCGCCAGTCCCTCCCGCAGGTGCTCCCAATTTTTCATTCCACTACATGATGGCGACGGGCGGTGACGGCAGGTCGCCGTGTGCTCTCTGAACGATTGAAAGCCGCGGCGTCACGATATCGCCGGGCATTGGCTGCAGCGCCGGCGCGATTGCTTTGACGACTTTGCGGCTGCTCGTCGGGCGCGTGAGATCGACGTGCCAGGCTTCCGCACCAACTTGGGCCAGAGCAGCAGCAAGCGCGCTCGTCGAGGTGTGGCGGCGCGGCGCACTGGTCGTCGCCAGTGGCGCAAGGAGCGCAACAGAAGCGGCGGCACGTTCGAGATGGCGGCGGTCCGGTTCCGCCAAGGCCGCGCTTCCCAACTGCTCGCGCTTGCCGGCCGCGAGCTTGAGGCCGAGCTCCATCTGGCAGAGTTCGACGAGAGCGCTGGCGGCCGCACGTGCAGGGGAGAGCCGCGCCGCAAGGCCTATGACGAGCCCCGTGCCGTCGGCATCGTGCGCGATGGCGGCCATGACCGGAACCGGAAGATCGCCGCTTATGTCGAGCACGCGCGTCGCCCGGGCGCTGCCGCTCGCCTGTCGCAGCTCGGCCTCGAAGCGCGCCGCAGCAGCAGCTTCGATGCTGTCGGGCGAGAGCGCGGCAGCCGGCTGACCGGCGAGCCACCAGAGGGCCGCGGCATCGCGCTCGATGAGCTCGAGAAGCGCGCGTGTTTCAGCTTCCCCGACCGTGGCCGCCGCGGCGCAACCCGTGCTCGCCGCCGCGCCGGGAATGGTGAGCGTGGCCGGCTGCTGCCGCCGCAGGCACCAGTCGGCGGGCATGAGGATCTCGGTGCCGCTCACCGCGCTTCGCGCGCGTATCCAGTCGATCCGACGGCCTGCGGCCGCGGGATCGCGCGCGATCAGGAGATCGATGAGGGCGCCGATCTGGTCGGGGACACGTACCGCACCGGGCGGCGCGGACAACACGATATCGCCGGTACGCTCGATCTGGGCCGTCCGCTCGAGGGCCTCCGCCAGGCACCCAGCGAAGGCATCCTCGAGTCGCAGGCCGCCACCGCCGACGCTGAGCGGCGGCAGGCCGGATGTGCTTGCGAGATCGGGCGCCACAGCGAGCCCGCCGACAAAGCGCAGTCCCGGCGCCCAGTCCGACCCCATGAGCCACAGGCGCGTCATGAGCGGTGCGGCGGCCAGAATCCAGTCGCCGTGTGCCTCCACCGCCGCTTCGAGCAGCTCCGCTTCCTCCGCGCTGCCCTTTCTCAGCTCCAGGATCTGCATGGCGGCGACCTCACCAGACGCTCATCGGCGAAGTGTCTCGGCGGCGAGGCGGATGCTCTCTTCCGGCGTCGTCGCGAGGTGCCGGATCGCTTCGGCGAGCATGGCGTT
>CAUJKI010000594.1 GCA_963205015.1 Pseudomonadota bacterium | reverse complement strand
ACATGGCCGGTGGAGGCGCGGGCACCGGGAATGCGCTCGATCAGCGGGCGGGGATCGGTGCTGTAGGCCCAGATGGGCAGGCCGAGCGCATGGGCAAAGCCGAGCTCGAAGGCCGTGCCGTCATCGGCATGGGGGCCGCGGAACGGGCTGAGGTCGGCTACGACGCCGTCCGCAGTCCTCAGCTCGCGCAGGCAGGCGGCCTGGATCGTGTGGGCGGACATCGGCCCGTCGAGGTCGAAGTCGAGCGGGTAGAGGCCTTCGCAGCCGTACTGCGCACACAAAGCTATGAGCCGCGCGCCGGCATCGTCGGCATCGGCGTGAAAGACCGTGGGGCCGGCAAGGTAGATGCGGGGTTTCATGAGTGAAGCCTCATCGGTATGGCCTCCGGTCCGCTCGAATCATCGTGTACTATGATCTTGCACAATCTAGGCGCCTTACCGACATTCATACGCGTGCGGGGGCTGCAGGAGAATGCCGGACGTGGCCGAGCTCGCGCAGTACGCCGCCCTTCCTTACGTGCAGCTCGATGGTGACATCCGGGTTTGCCTGATCACGAGTCGCGGCACGAAGCGCTGGATCATCCCGAAGGGTTGGCCGAATCCGCCGCTCCAGCCCTATGAGCAGGCCGCGCGCGAGGCCGAGGAAGAGGCCGGGCTCGTCGGCGAGATCGCGGAAGATCCGATCGGCACCTACATCTATCGCAAGCGCCTGAGCATCTTTTCTGCTGCCGACTGCCGCGTCGCGGTCTACCCGCTGCTGGTCAGGGCGCAGCGCGGGCAGTGGCCGGAGCAGGCCGAGCGCCGGCTAACCTGGGTATCTGTCAGCGAAGCGGCCGGCATGGTGCTCGAGCCGGATCTCGGCGACCTGCTGGCAGCACTGCCGAACTGGCTCGAGGCGCAACCCGTGGCTTGAGTTGCTGCTCAGGTCGGCGCCTCATCTGTGATCTCGATAAGAGTGCCCTCGGTATCAGGAGCGAAGACCTCGCGATCAGGGAGCTCGCGCTTGATGCGGCGGGCGAGCGCGCGGCCCTCCTCGATGTGCTGCTTGTAGCGATCTGCTGACCAGTTGCTCCGCGCCGGGTCATCCACATTCATCGATACGTCGAATTCGCTCGCCCAGGCCCACAGGTCGTTCTCCAGTTCCAGGGAAACACCGAGGTGGCTCGGTGCGAAGTGGCCGACCAGCCCGTCGTCCATGGCCCAGAGAGGATAGCAGCCGTAGTCGGCCATCACCTTGATGCGGCGAGAGGCTGCAACATCGGCGCCCGAATGATCAATCTCGGCCGTACTGTCACTCTCGTCATCGCTGTTGCCGAAGTCTGCGAAGCTCGTCTTGCGCTTCGGGGGAAAGAGCGTGTGGCGGAGGATATAACCCATGTGAAGGGCGATCGCGGCAGCAGCAGAGCCCCAAAGCAATGGCGAAGCATCGGCAAGCTTTGTGAGGTATCCGGTATAGTCCGCCCAGACAATGAACAGGGTCGCAGCGACGAAGACCACGAAGGCATTGATGCTGCGCTGGCGGGCCTCGGGCGGCGGTGGATCGGCAACATCGAAGTAGTAGGGGCCGAGGACGAGGAAGAACAGGATTTGCACCAGCGTCGCAGCACCGAAGATCCAGGCGGCCGGTTCGAGCAGCAGGATGAGGCACACGCCACCCGCAAAGAACAGCACCGAAAGACTGAGTAGCCAAAGCGTGCGATGGCTTTCGATCTGATCGGTCTTCTTGAGGGTCAGTGCGGCGATCGCCTGGTCGATAAGGTTAGATGTGAGCGCGGCGCGGGCGGTAAAGAATCCCGCCAGAACGTAGAAGGCGCCGATGGCGCGCAAGGCAATACCAGTTCCGTCCATTTGCTCCGCTGCCCCCGATCCCGCTCACCGTATGGCCATAGCTCAGCTCAAGCCTCGACGAAAGCACCGCGCAGGCCACCGCGCGCTCTCCGGCGCGAGGGCCGGCCGGGTTGCGGGGGGCGTCCGATCATGTGATAAGCGGCCCGGGAGGCTGGCAGCGGACGGGTCCCTCGCCAACCGGGTCAGGTCCGGAAGGAAGCAGCCCTAACGATCAGGATTTGGGTCGTTTGCCAGTCTCCTTTCGCGCCCCTGGCTGTGAACAGGGGCCGCGCTCTCCACGAGGATCTCGGGCGGCATGGCGCGCAGGAAAGGTTCCGGCAGCGAGGACGAGGGATCGAACGCCCCCGAGGCCGCCGATGTGTCCGCGCCCCCGGCGCCTGATGACGGGCCGTCCTTCTTCTCCGATGCCGAGATGGCGCCCGCGGGCAAGGTGGCGGAGGGCGGCTATGTCGTGCTCGCCCGTAAGTACCGGCCGGAAACCTTCGACGACCTGATCGGCCAGGAGGCCATGGTCACGACACTGCGCAATGCCTTCGCGTCGGACCGCATTGCCCAGGGCTACATGCTGACCGGCGTGCGCGGCGTCGGCAAGACGACGACTGCGCGCATTCTCGCCCGCGCGCTCAACTACGTGAAGGAGGGTCTGCCGGATCGCCCGACCGTCGAGATGCACGGCTACGGCGTGCACTGCGAGGCGATCATCCAGAGCCGGCACATCGACGTCGTCGAGATCGACGCCGCGTCGAACACCGGTGTCGACAATGTCCGCGAGCTCATCGACAACGCGCACCTGAAGCCGATGATGGCCCGCTACAAGGTCTTCATCATCGACGAGGTCCACATGCTGTCGAAGGCGGCGTTCAATGCGCTGCTGAAGACGCTCGAAGAGCCACCCCCGCATGTGAAGTTCATCTTCGCGACGACGGAAGTGCGCAAGGTGCCTGTAACGGTGCTTTCGCGCTGCCAACGTTTCGATCTGCACCGCGTCGAGGTTCCGACGCTTGCCGAGCACTTCCGCAAAATCGCGGCCAAGGAAGGCGCGACCATCGAGGACGAGGCGTTGCTGCTCATTGCGCGAGCGGCCGAGGGCTCGGTGCGTGACGGGCTGTCGATTCTCGATCAGGCGATCGCCATGGGTGAGGGCGCGGTCAGCGGGCCGACCGTGCGCGCCATGCTTGGCCTCGCCGACCGTGGCCGCATTTACGATCTCATCGAGCATACGCTTTCGGGCCGCACGGCGGATGCGCTGAAAGCGCTGGACGGTCTGTACGGTGACGGCGCGGATCCGCTGGAGGTGCTGGGCGATCTCGCCGAGAGCGTGCACGTCGCGACGCGGATCAAGGTCGTCGGCGCGGCGACGGAGCGCGAAGTGTTGTCGAGCGAGGAGCTCCGCCGTGCTTCGGCACTTGCCGAGCGGCTTTCCGTTCCCCTGCTGGCGCGTGTATGGCAGATGCTGCTCAAGGGCCTCGACGAGGCGGGCCGTGCGCCCGACATGCGCGCAGCCGCAGAGATGGTGGTCATTCGCATCGCACACACGGCCGACCTTCCGGCGCCCGACGAGATCATCCGCGCGCTGGGTGGTGCGCCGACGCCGCGGCGGAGCGAGGCCAAGCCGGCGCCGGAGAGCGACAGAACATCAGGCAAGGTTGAGGGCCGGGTCGCGCCGCCGGCGGGCGCCGCGCGCGCTGCCACGCCGGACGATGATGGGTCGGATGAGAACCGTTTCGCGCCACCGCTCGACGAGGTGCCGGAGCCAGCGGTGGCGCCGGACATCTTTGATGAGAGCGAGGCCGAGGACGATGATCTCGGGCCCTCGACCGTCGAGCGGCCCGAGGACATCATCCTCAACACGTTCGAGGATGTGGTCAATCTGGTCGGCCGCAAACGGGACGCACGCCTCAAAGTCCATCTCGAGGAGCATGTGAGCCTCGTGAAATTCGATCCCGCGGCGGCGATCGAGCTCCATCTGCTCGATGGGGCCCCGCCCGAGATTGCTAATGAGCTGCGCGAGAAGCTCAACAAGTGGACGGCGCGACGCTGGACGATCGCTCTCAGTCGGCGGCCCGGCGCTCTCCCACTCGGCGAGCAGAAGCGTGCGGAGGAAGCAGCGGAGATCGAGGCGCTGAAGCAGCATCCCTCGGTCCGGGCCGTGCTCGAGCAGTTTCCCGATGCCGAGATCGCGAGCGTGCGCCCGATCGCGGCGCCGCAAGCGGATGAAAGTGACGAGGAACCCGGCGAGGACAGCGCGGTGGGCTGAGCGCCGCTCAGTCATTGTGTGAAGGGTCGCGGCTTTGGCCTACGGTCGCGCACAGAGGACACGGCGATGAAAGACCTGATGAAGATGATGAAGCAGGCCCAGGAGATCCAGGGCCGGATGCAGCGTATGCAGGAGGAGCTTGCGGCGCTCGAGGTCTCCGGCCAGTCCGGCGCCGGCCTCGTGACGATCACGCTCAACGGCAAGGGCGAGATGCGTGCTGTGAAGATCGATCCGAGCCTCCTGAAGCCGGACGACGCGGAGATTGTCGAGGACCTCGTGCTCGCGGCCTTCCAGGATGCCAAGGGCAAGGTCGAAGCCGAGATGCAGAAGCGTATGCAGGAGGTAGCCGGCGGGCTGCCGCTACCGCCCGGTATGAAGCTCTTCTGATGGGCCTTTTGGTCCGTGCGACGACGACGTCGCGAGAGGCGCCGCCTCAGGGATCGTTGAAAGGCGCCCACGCGGGCAGGGGCGCAAATCCGCTCGCTGGTGGCGCGGGCCTCTGCTCCGTAACCCAAGCGGATGTAGCCGTTGGCCATTCCGGCTGTTTGGCCTGTTGAGTCGACGGCGGCTTTGCCGGGCTTGCAGGGACCGCAGGGCGCCTCGTGCGGTCTACCTTCACAGCATGGCGCGATGCTGGGGCTGGGTCGATCTCACGCCCCGCTCCGGTTTCAGCCGCGGCCGGCTCGAAGATCGCCGCCCGTGTCGCCTCGGCCGCACGAGCCGGATCCCGCAGAACCTGAATGCGGAGCGCGCTCGCGGCAAGCTCGTGGCTGTCGGCCGCCACCACGCGGACGGAGAGATCCAGGCGATCCGGTGTCGTCGGCGGCAATGAAAGCACAGCGTGGCCGACATCGGCGATGCCGATGGTCCAGGCGTCGGGCGCAATCTGCCTGCCATGAGAGACGCGGGCCTCCGACGGCAGTCCATCGATGACTACGGCGCTGCCGGCCCAGGCGCGTCCGCCGCCTGAGACCAGCAACGGCAGACTCAGCCGCTGAAGATCGCTCTCGGCAACCGTGAGTGTCGCGACGGGTTCAGCATCTGCGTGCGCATGGTCCTCTGCAGCCGGACGTGGGGGCTCGGGTGCCGCAACAGGCGTCGCGGTGGGCGCCGCGGTTGCCGGCGGCTGGGCCTCGGCAGGTGCTGGCGTGACGATCCCGGTCTGGCCGAGTTCGCGTGCCGCATACGCGAACTGCTCGGTCCTCAGCGTCACAATGGGTGCGGGCGCTTCTTCAGGCGCCGGAGGGGCCGCGAGGTGCCAGAACGAGGGAATGACGGCTGTCGCGGAGAGCAGGAGCAGGCTGATGGCTGTGATGACGGAGCGGCGGCGAAACGCGCTCCAGGGGCGTGCAGCGGTCCCGCCACGGACCTCATCATCAAGATCGTCGCGCTCGGGAATGCCGAGCGTGGGCGGGCGTGCGGAGGGAGCGAGCCCGAGAGGGCGGCCAAGACTCGTTGGATGGCCGAGAGGGTGCCGCGTGGGGTGGAGGAGTCTCACCGCCCCGTCGTCACTCAGGCGATTGAGCTGCTGCTCCAGAATCCGAAGCTGCTCGCTGAGCGAGCGCGGCAGGTCGCTGCCAACGGGCTTCTGGTCATACGACGCCAAATTCGTACTCCACTGACGGGCCGTCACGGCGCGGAAGGTCGGAAAGAGCGCCACGTGCCCTTACAAGCGCAATGAGCACAACGTGCCTCGACAATAGAGGACCCCAGGGGGTGAATCGAATCACCCCAGGTCCTCCACATCAGGAATCTGTGGAAAAAATCGTGGCGCCACACTGTGTCTTGCGGGCGCCACAATCGGCGGCGCAGCGGCACACGTGCCGCTACTTCTCCGGGATCGAGATTGGCACACCCGGATCGTACTTGGCCTGCCTCAGCACGAGGGTGGTCTTCACGCTCGCGACATTGGGGAGTGCTGTGAGCTTGCCGAGTACGAACTCCTGGAAGGCGGGAAGATCCGGCGCCACACAACGCAGCATGTAGTCCATGTCGCCTGAGAGCATGTAGGCCTCGCGCACGAGCGGCCACATCAGGATCTGCTTTTCGAATTCGCGTAGATCGGGCTCACCCTGCGCGTGCAGGCGCACCGAGGTGAAGGCGGTCACCTCGAACCCGGTGAGTGCCGCGTCGAGCTCGGCGTGATAGCCGCGGATGAGGCCGGCCTCCTCGAGGGCACGCACGCGCCTCAGGCACGGCGGCGGCGACAGGCCGACGCGGGCCGCCAGCGCCACATTTGTGATGCGGCCGTCGGCCTGCAATTCCTTGAGGATGCGCCAGTCCGTGGCGTCGAGTTCGGCGCGCATGCTAAGAGGGCTGCCATCGCTTGCGGGTCGAGGAATCGTGCGGGAACTCTAGTCCGCCGCCTCTTCCTGAAGCAAGAATATTGCGTTGCGAATGTCTTCCGCGACGCTTCATGGCGCAAAGCGGAGCAGATCTGCCTTGTCTTCCGAGGAAATGCCGCTGGCGGCCGTGCGGGGCCGTACAGGCTGGATCATCAGCGACGGCAAGGCCGGCCACGAAGCCCAATGTCGCGGCGTCTTCGACGCCTTGGGGCTCCGATACGAGGTTCGGCGCATCCGGCCGGGCCGCCTCCAGCAGGCGCTGGCGCCCTATGTGCCTGTGGCGCGCTCCGAGCACTTCGGCCAACCAGGGGCGACTTTCGCGCCGCCGTGGCCCGATTTTGCCATTGCGGCGGGTCGGCTCACCGTCCCCTACATTCGGGCGTTGAAGCGGCACGCCGGGCGCGCGACGTACACCATCATCCTGCAGGATCCCAAGGTGCCGCTCTCGACGGCCGATCTCTTCTGGATGCCGGAGCACGACCCGAGGCGCGGGCCGAATGTCATCACCGCGGCCGTGGCGCCGCATACGTTCGCGCCGGCGCGGATCGCAGAGCTGCGCGCGGTGCCACCACCCGCGCCATTTCAGTCCCTCCCACGCCCCTGGGTAGGCGTGCTCCTCGGTGGCGATGGCAGCAGCTACCGGTTCACGGGTGACGATCAGGCGCGGCTCGCCGCATCCCTGAGGTCGATCGCAGCGCTGGGTGCCGGACTGCTGATCACGCCCTCGCGACGCACGCCGTCGACGCTCGTGGGGGCCATTGCCGAGGCCACTGCAGATTTTCCCCGCTTCATCTGGGATGGTACGGGCGAGAACCCTTATCCGGCCATGCTCGCGCATGCGGACTACTTCGTCGTCACGGCCGACAGTATCAATATGTGCGGCGAGCCGGCCGTGACCGGTCGGCCGATCTACGTCTTCGCGCCCTCGGGCGGCAGCGCCAAGTTCCAGCGCTTTCATGATGCGCTCGCACGGCACGGCGCGACGCGCCCGCTGCCCAACCGCATCACATCGCTGGATAGTTGGAGCTATGCGCCATTGTATGCGGCGATCGACATTGCGCGGGCCATTGCCGAACGCTGGCACCGCCGCCGCGCTATGCTATCCGGCAAGGCGGAGACCTGAGCCAACTGAGAGAGGTCAATCGGTGCGCCTCAAGTCCGAGATCTGGGTGAAGGCCTACATCAGGCGCTGCGCTGTCGAGGGCGCGCCGGCGGTCGTCGTCAATCGCGGCGATGAGGACGCCGGCGTCATCTTCATCAAGATAACGCACCTGAACGGGACGGCCGATCTTTATGGACCGGCGCCGGCCGGCCTTGTCGACCGCTTCGATCGCGAATGGGTGCCCGTCCGCCGGGCTGCCGCCGAGAGTGAGGTCGATGCTATGATCGCGCGTGAGCGCGACATGGACCGCGACATCTGGGTCATCGAGGTCGAGGATCGCGCGGGGCGCCATTTTCTCGATGACTGGCTGTCGTCGGCCGAATAGTCAGGACAGCGACACCGTGCGCTTGTTCTCGGCCGGTTTGGCGACGATCGCACGCAACTCTTCGTCGAGCCGTCCGGTCAGCGAGGCGAACTCGGGCGGTAGCGCTACGGCTGTCGTGCGAAGCTTGGTAAGGCGCGCCTCGATCTTGGGATGGATCTCCGAGATCTCATCCGGGTGCTCCCTGAGGCGCGCGATCAGCTTGCGGATCTCGGCGAGCACGGTCCGTGCGGCCGTGAGGCTGCGGACCTCCTCGATCTGGGCGTCGAGCGCAGGCTCCTCGCCTGCCGCGTCCTTGCTCTCAGCGGGAGTGGATGGCGCGACGGCCTCCGGCCGTAACGCCGGGGTCGCCGCGGCGGCACCGCCCTCGATGCGGGTTTGGCCGTTCTCGCGCAGGACCTTTATCGGCCGGATGTCGGCGGCCTTGGCAATCTCGCGGGCGAGCGCACCGGATTGGGTGACAATGCAGATCTGGTTGCCCGCTTCCGTGTTTGCACCTGCCCGCGCGATCAGGCGGGCGAGCGGTGGCAGGAAGCTCTCGTGCAGGCTTGCCTCGGGCTCGTTGATGGCGATGAGCGCCGGCTTGCGGTAGGCCATGAGGACGGCGAGCAGGCAGATGTACTGCAGCGTCCCTTCCGACATCTCGCGCGCCTGGAGCGGCCGATCCAAATCCGGCAGGCGAAGCTGAAAGCTCGCGCGGCCGTCGGCAACGGCGGTCTCGAGCGTCGCACCGGGAAACGCATCACGCAGGGGACCGAGCAGTGCGTCGGGCGAGCGGCGAATGTTCGAGATGGTGGCGAGCGCGGCCGCGAGATCGCGCCCGTCGGAGGCGAGTGCCGGTGTCATGGCCGCGAGTGCGGCTGCGCGCGATGGCGCATCGGCGGCAAGATTGAAGCGATGGTAGACGCGCCATCCTTCGAGCAACTCGCGCACATAGGCGAGCTCGGGATAGCTCGCGCTGTCGCGGATCGCATGAAGGGCGGTCTCGGAGGGCTGCAGGTGCTGCTTGAGGTGCTGGCGCACGTCCTTGGCATCACGCAGGCGCACACTCGCGCCCTCCCGATGCATGACGGTGCGCTCACCAGTGCCGCCCTCGCCGAGGCCGGTGTGCGTCAGAGTTTCCTCGCGCACGGTCGGTTCGCCCGTCAGCGCCGCATCGCCGGTGGTCGGCGGCCCGATCTCGATCGAATAGCGGAGATTGGCGAAATGCGCAGTGAGCCGGAGGCTCGTCGGGGCCGGCCCCTCGCCCGGCGCGGGGCGCCCGGCCCAGAGCACGCGGTCGAGCCCGCCCTCGTCCACCAGCATTCGGCACACCGGGCCGGTCGCCGCCGCCTGCAGAAGCTCCAGCGCGCGCAGGATGTTGGTCTTCCCGGCGCCGTTCTCACCGAGAAGAACACTCACCGAGCCCACCGGCAGCCTGACGGCACGCAGGGAACGGTATCCGGCAATCTCGCAGGCGGTCAGTCGCATTTCTTCCCCTCAGGAGATGCATCGCAGGAAAATGGAAAAGGATAAAATAATTTAGGCTTATCATGGCCTTGCCGCCGCTTGGCATGAAAGTGCCGTGCAACGGGACCCGGAGTAATCAGCCCGCGGTCCACCGTACAGGTGCTCCCAACAATGGCGCAGGTATGACGCGACGCCCAGGGAAACTGCGACGAGGACTGACGGTGTGGCGTTTCGGTCTTGGGCCGGCGGTCGGGTGCGGGCAAGATGCTGCGTCGGAACCGCAAACTGGGAGGTTGCAGCATGGAGCGTGTCCTGATCACAGGTGCGGCGGGCGACATCGGGTCGCGGCTCAGGGTGCTGCTGAGGCCCGTGTATCGTGAACTCGTGCTGAGCGACCGCGTCCGACCGACCGATCTCGCAGCCAATGAGACCTTCATTGCAACCGATCTGGCGGATGCAGCGGCCGTCGATGCGCTCTGCAGCGGGATCGACGGTATCGTGCACCTCGGCGGCAAATCGATCGAAGGCACATGGGACGAGATCCTGCAGTCGAACATCGTCGGCGCTTACAACCTGTTCGAGGGTGCGCGCAAAGCGGGCGTGAAGCGGATCGTCTTCGCTTCGTCCAACCACGCCGTCGGCTTCTATCCGCGTACGACGACGATACCGCCCGATGTGATTCCGCGGCCGGACAGCCGGTACGGCCTGTCGAAGGTCTTCGGCGAAGGTCTCGGCGCGCTCTATGCCTACAAGCACGGCATCGGCGTCACCTCGCTCAGGATCGGCAATGTCGCGGATGCGCCGATCGATGCGCGGCGCCTCGCGATCTGGCTCTCGCCCGAGGATCTCGTGCGTCTGATCCGTATCGGCCTCGAGCGGCCGGGCATCGTGTACGAGGTCATGTACGGCATCTCGGACAATGCGCGCGCCTGGTATGACAACAGCCATGCTGTTGAACTCGGTTACGCGCCCGAAAGCCGCAGCGAGGACTATGCCAAGAAAATCCTGGCGGCAGAAGGCAAGGATGAACAGCACCCAGTCGCCGCGCACTATCAGGGCGGCCCATTCTGCTCGGCGGAGTATTCGGCCGATTTCGAGACGATCAAGAAGAACAATTGAGGAGCGTGATCAGAAATGCCCGAGATCAATGGTGAGCGCGTGCTCGCCGACCTCCGCGCGCTCAAGGCGCTCGCGCCTTATGAGAGCGGTGTGCACCGTCCAACGCTTTCGCCCGAGCACATCGCGTCGCTCAAGTGGCTCGAGGCGGAGCTCAAGGCCATCGGGCACGACACCGAGATCGACGGCATCGCCAATGTCTTCGGCTTCTCGAAGGCAACGGGGCCGCGCCTGCTCGGTGGCTCGCATCTCGAAAGCCAGAACCATGCCGGCTGGCTCGACGGACCGCTCGGCGTCGTGTACGCGCTCGAGGCGGCGCGCGCTGTGCGAGCCGACCCGGCCTTCGCCGGCTGCGGGGTCGATGTGATCGCCTGCTGCGATGAGGAGGGCCACTTCGGCTTTTTCCTGGGCAGCCGTTCAGCCGTTGGCGACGTGGATGACGCGATGGTGGATGCCGCAGTCGATCGCACGAGCGGTATTCCCATGCGTGAAGCACTTGCTGCGGCCGATCTCGCGAGCGCGCCTCGTCGCGTCATTGATCCCAAGCACTACGTCGGCTTTCTCGAGGCTCACATCGAACAGGGTGATTGGCTCGAGGCGAACGATCTCAAGATCGGCGTCGTGACGAGCATTGTGGGCATTCGCCAGTATGTGATCACGACCGAAGGTGTGCAGAACCACGCGGGTACGACGCGCATGGCCATCCGCAAGGATGCGGGCGTGGCCATGACGCGCATCGCCGTCGCGATCTCGGACCGGTTTCCGGCACTGGCAGGTGAACGTACGGTCTGGACCATGGGGCGCATCACGCTGGAGCCCGGCGCGCCGGCTGTCATTCCCGGCCGGGCCGAGCTGGTGCTCCAGATGCGCGATGCCGATAACGCGGTGCTCGATCGCCTCGAAAAGGCGGTGCAGGAGATCGTCGCGGACGCTGACAAGAGCGGTCCCTGCCGCGCCAGCATCAATCAGACACGGCGCACGGAGCCCGCCGCTATGGCGCCGCATTTCATGGACGCGGTGCGAGCGGCGGCGGAGGCGCATGTGCCGGGCCGCCACGTGGATATGCCGAGCGGTGCCGGTCACGACGCGATGGTCTTCTCGCAGCACATGCCTTCGGGAATGCTGTTCGTGCCCTCGATCGGGGGCATCTCGCATCACTGGACGGAGAATACGTCCGACGCCGATATCGTCATGGGCGCGCGCGTGTACGTCGATGCGGTGGCGCGTCTGCTGAAGGCGGCGAGGTAGGTGCTTCGCCGGTGAGGCCCCCCCCCCGCGCTCACCGTATGACTGTCAGCTATCGCTCCCTTCCAGACAGCGGGCGTGGGGCAGTCCCGTCGTGCAGCGGCGCAACCTATCCGGCCTCACTGCGGTGGCAGCAACTCGGGGCGGTACTCGAAGTGCATGGTGTCGTAGTGGTACCACTTGCCGCCCCAGATGAAGCCGTGCTTCTCGAAAATGGCCACGATCTCCTGCGGAATGCGGTTGCGGTAGGTATAGCTCCCGTCGGCTTCTGGCTTCCCCCAGCGCCAGTAGTCGGACTGCTTGGTCGAGATATCGATCGCGATGCCGAGGCCGTGCGGGCTCACACGCTCGGTCCCCGCGATAGGCCGGCAGTTATAGGTGCCCGCGGGCGGGAAGAGATGGACGTCGAATCGCGCGGGTAGCCGGTCGAGCTCGGCCGAGATCGCCGCCAGCCGCTCCGCGACGCCGTTAACGCGCGTCACCTCGAGGGCTTTTCCCCACTTCTTCGGCAACCATACGACCGGCACCAGGTTCTTGCGCACCTCCCCGCGGCGGCAATCCCCATACATGGCCGTGAAGAAATCGCTGTTGCGGGCGCGTCCGGGATCGATGTCGCGTGCCGGCGGCGATGCGGCACCGGGCGGATAGAGCTCGGCCAGCATGTCCTTGAGATCAGGGGCATCCAGGCGCGCGGCCGGGGTCTTCGGACCGCGCTGATCGTCGATGACCATCCGCTTGCCGTCCCGCCACACCAGAGCGTTGCCTTCGCGCCGCTCGAGGAAAGCGGGATAAGCGGCGATCAGGCGGTCCGCCACTGCCTTAAAATTGGGCGTCTCGGCTTCGAGCACGCGCGGCGACGCAGGGAGCAGCACGCAGATAAGCGCCAATAAAGCCATGCATTTCCGGCATATCATGGCGTCCGCTCGCTCCGTTTCGACTTCCGATTACCGATCGCTCGCGTCTCGCGCAGTGATCACGATCGCTTTACGTCACCGATTTAGCTGCTAAACTTTGCCGCAAGTACGATCCAGACCGAAGCCTGTTGACCCGTACCCGGGGTGTTGCCAAGCGGCATCATGCGTCCCAGGCGCTGGAGTATCGCACCGATGGAGGCGGATGACGAACAGGGAGCCGAGGCTCCCGCCGGACAGCTGGTACCCGCGATCTCGCCGGGACTGCCGGACTGCGCCGCCGCCGTTCAGCCGCTTGCTTTCCGCGCCGACACTCCCTGCGCGCCTCCGCCCCACGATCCCGTCACGACGCCCCGCACATTGGAGCGCACGGGCGAGCGCAGCGTTGAGCGCAACGGCCACGCGCCGACGTACGGCGCCCTCGATCTCGGCACGAACAACTGCCGCCTGCTCGTCGCGCGCCCCTCGCGGCGCGGCTTCCTCGTCGTCGATGCCTTCTCGCGCATCATCCGCCTTGGTGAGGGTGTCTCGGCAACCGGTCGGCTCTCCGATGCCGCCATGCACCGCACGATCGAGGCGCTCAGGATCTGCGAATCCAAGTTGCGCAAGGCCAACGTCGCACGCTCGCGCCTCATCGCCACCCAGGCCTGCCGCGTCGCGGCGAACGGCGACGAGTTCCTCGACCGCGTGCGCCGTGATGTCGGCCTCGAAATCGAGGTCGTCTGCCGCGAGACCGAGGCGCGCCTCGCCGTTTCGGGCTGCGCTGCGCTCATCGACAAGCACAGCGACCTCGTGCTCGTCTTCGATATCGGCGGGGGCTCATCCGAGCTCATTTGGCTCGACCTGAACCGGCGCCGCGACGGCTGGCGCCGTTCCATGGCCGATCGCATCGAGGCGCAGCACTGCATTGCAGCGTGGACCTCGCTGCCCGTTGGCGTCGTCACCATCGCGGAGCGCTTCGGCGGCCGCCATGTGGACGAGGACTCCTTCGAGGCGATGGTCGACTTCGTGTCCGACATGCTGGTCCCCTTCGAGCGCGAGCACGGCTTCCGCTCTCGCATGCACAATCGGCGCGTGCACATGCTCGGCACGTCCGGCACCGTGACGACCGTTGCTGGCATTCACCTGCGCCTTCCCCGCTACGACCGCAATCGCGTCGACGGCTGCTGGCTCAAGGCGAGCCAGGTGCGCACCGTGACCGCGGATCTGCTGACGCGCGGATACGATGGCCGCGTCAGCGAGCCCTGCATCGGCCGGGATCGCGCCGATCTCGTGCTCGCCGGATGTGCGATCCTCGAGGCGCTCATGCGCATGTGGCCGTGCGACATGCTGCGTGTCGCCGACCGCGGCCTGCGCGAGGGTATTCTCGCGACGCTCATGGCCGAGGACGGCGTGTTCCGCAGCCCGCGCCGCGATGGCTGGCAGTAGATGGCGGCCGGCGACAAGGGCAAAGGCAAGGGGGCCGGCAGCGGCGGTTCCTCCGCCAAGAACTTTGGCGACAGGCGCGACCTCACCGTGCGCCTCAAGACTGCGCGCCGGCGCTCCGCCTCCTCACAGCGCTGGCTCGAGCGTCAGCTCAACGACCCCTATGTGGCCGCCGCGAAGCGCGAGGGCTGGCGTTCGCGTGCCGCCTTCAAGCTCATCGAGATCGACGACAAGTACCGCATCCTGAAGCCCGGCCAGCGCGTCGTCGATCTCGGCGCGGCGCCGGGTGGATGGACGCAGGTTGCCGCGCTGCGCGTGAAGGCCGCCGAGGGCCGCGGACAGGTCATCGGCATCGACTACCTTCCCGTCGATGCCATTGCCGGCGCCACCATCCTGGAACTCGATTTTCTCGCTCCCGACGCGCCGGACAAGCTCAAGGCCCTGCTGCGCGATGGCGGCGCTGATGTTGTGCTCTCCGACATGGCGGCGCCGACTACGGGGCATGCCAGCACCGACCATCTGCGCATCATGGGGCTCGCCGAGGCCGCCGCCGAGTTTGCCGCCGAAGTACTGGCACCGGGCGGTGCGTTCCTCGCCAAGGTTTTCCAGGGCGGCACCGAGCGCGCTCTGCTCGACCGGCTGAAGCGCGATTTCGCGATCGTCCGCCACGTCAAGCCCAAGGCCAGCCGCTCCGACTCCGCCGAGCTGTACGTGCTCGCGACCGGGTTCCGTGGCCGCAAATAGCTCTCACGCCGGCGCCCGCGAGCGCGGCTCGAACTGGGCTACCACAAGATACGCGACGACTGCCGATGCAAGCCCCGCTACATAAGGCGCTTCGATCTCGAAGACATGCGAGCCGACGAGCCACACGAGCGCGCCGCTCGCCATGGCGGCAAAGGCGCTGAGCTCGCCACCGATCCGCGTGAAGAGACCGAATACGAGCGTCACGAAGATACCGGCGCTCGCAAAGGCCGATGCAAGCTCTACGAGATCGGAGATGTGTGTCGAGCGCAGCGCCAACAGATAGGCGATCACGCCGAGCGTCGCCACGGACCCGCGCGCGATCGCGACCTTCGTCCGCTCCGATGCCGTTGGACGCAGCCGCAGCAGGAGGTTGTGCGACAGGAGCGTGCCGGCCGCCAGCAAGGCGGAATCGACCGTCGTTAGGATGGCCGAGATGAGCGCGCCGACGAACAACACGTACAACATTGGCGGCAAATGGCGCTGCGCGATCTCCGGCACGATCTGCTCGGAATTGGCGATGTCGGGCACGAGGATGGGACCGACGAGGCCGAGCGTCACCGGAATGAGTGCGATCAGCAGATAGCAGAGCCCGCCGAGCGTTGCGGCTGTCCGTGCGACCTCGGCCGAGCGGCAGGCTAGAACGCGCGAGATCAGCTCGACGGCGACCACCGAGCCGCAGATCGGGATTGCCCACTTCTCCATGAGGGCGAGCAGCGACTGGTCCGGCGGAAAGAGCATCCAGCGCGACGGCTCTATGCGCGAGAAGCCCGCTGCAATCCCGCCCGCTTCGGCAACCGCAACCCAGCAGAGTCCGAAGAGCCCCGCGACGATCACCGTGCTCTGGATAGCGTCGTTGTAAGCGTCTGCCAGCAGGCCGCCGAGCACGGTGTAGCAAACGACGGCGATGACTGCGAGCGTCAGCGCCGTCTCGAGTTCGATGCCTGCGGCCGATCCGACGATCTGCCCGAAGCCGCGGATCTGCGCCGCCGCCCACAGCACCGAGCCCGGAATGAGCAGTGCTGCCGCCAGGCGCTCGATGCGCCCCGAGAAGCGAAAGCGGAAGAAGTCCGCCAAGGTCTGGATGCCGCGCCGCCAGAGACGCGCGGCGAACACCAGTCCCATGGCCACGATGCCGGCAGCATAGGCAAAGGGCTCGGCCTGCGCGCCCGAGATGCCCTGCGAATAAACACGGCTCGCAGCCCCGATCACGACCTCCGCGCCGACCCACGTCGCGAAGATCGAAGCGGCCGCGAGCCCGACGCCGAAGGAGCGCCCGGCCAGCATGTAGTCGGTCTCGGTCGCAATCCGCCGCGATACCCATGCACCGATCAGGATCTGCAGTCCGACATAGCCGATGATCCCCGCAACCGTCGCAGTCATGCCGTCCCCCGGAGCCCGCAAGGCCAGGTCGTTGTTGCGGATGTTCTACACCGCGCGCTTGCCGATGAGGTAGCGCTGCATCCCGTCCATGACGAGCACGCCGTCCTGATTATGGATGGTCGAGGCGAGGCCGAGGACGCCGGTCGTGCGCTGCGGCTTGAGATCCGCGACGGTCAAAAGCGGATAAAGCGTGTCGCCGACATAAACCGGTGCGAGGAAGCGCGATGACTGCTCGATGAAGGCACGAAGGCTGTCCTGCACGAGGAATGGGAAGACGCCTGCCCCCGCCGCCGACTGAATGAGCACCTGCATGCCATGCGCGAGCAGATCGCGATGACCATGCGCCTTGCAATAGGGGCGGTCGTAGTGAATGGGGTGATTGTCGCCCGACGCAGCCTGAAAGGCGGCGAACTGTCCATCCGTGACGGTACGTGAGGGGATATAGAAGGTCTCCCCGATCACGAAATCCTCGAAGTAGCGCTGCGAGCCGAAGTTCTTCGCGGCGAGGCGATGATGCTCTTCCGGCGTCATGTTCGGCGCTCCTCGCCGGCCTGGTGGGCAAGCTTCGACGCCAGCAGCTTGTCGATGGCTGCCGCTCCCATGCCCGCTTCCGCGAGGAGTGCGCGCGTGTGCTGGCCGATGGTCGGCACGGGCACGTCGAACGGCATCTGACCGGGCAGATGCGGTAGTGGTACGTTGCCGCCATCGGAGAGTGCATACGCCGGCGCCGCCTCGACCGCTTGCACGTGCGTGTCAGCAAGCCAGTCACCGTAGGTATTGATTCCGCTCGCGAGAGCCCCCTCCTTCTCGAAGATCGGAACCCACTCCGCCGTGGTCCGCGCAGCGAACGCGTCATCCAGGATCGTGCGGAGTGCCGCGACATTCTCCTTGCGGCCGGCGACCGTCGTGAAGCGCGCATCGGTGATGACATCGGCGCGGTCGACCGCCCGGCAGATGCCCTCGAACTGCTTCTGATTGACGAGTGTGATGGCGATCCAGCCGTCGCGCGTGCGGTAGTTCCCGGCGGGCGGATTGAGCAGGCCCGGCGGACGCCCGACGAAGCCGTACTCGAGGATGTTCGGCGACTGCACGTGCGCCGCAGACTGCATGAGCGAGATGTCGATGTGCCGCGCGCCGCTACCCTTGGCTTTACCCCAAAGCGCCATCGAAGCCGCCTGGAAGGCATAGAGGCCGGTAAAGGCATCGATAAACGGCACGTCGACCTTGACGGGCGCGCCCTCGCGCGAGCGCGTCGCGCTCATGAAGCCCGAGATGGCCTGCCCGATGGTGTCGACCATCGCCCGCTCGCGGTTCGGCCCGCGCTGACCCCAGCCTGAGACCGACACGTAGATGATATCGGGATTGCGCACCTTGACGGCTTCGAAACCGAGCCCGAGCCGATCGAAAACGCCGGGCCTCGCGCTCTCGATCGCAACGTCGGCACGCTCGGCGAGCTTCAGCGCGACGTCGCGCGCTTCAGGCTTGCGGATGTCGATCGCAAGGCTCTCCTTGCCGCGGTTGTAGGCGATGGTCTGGGAGGACATGCTATCGATGCGCGTGCCGAGGTGGCGCATCCAGTCCCCTTCGGGCGGCTCGAGCTTGATCACGCGCGCGCCGTGCTCGGCGAAGTAGCCGCCGCAGGAAGGGCCGGCAATGCCCTGGCTCATGTCGAGCACGGTGATGGCAGAGAGAGGACCGGAGCGGGACATAGGGGGATACTCGCGAGGCTGAGAGCGCCACCGCAGTCTAGGGCGGTAGCCCCACTTTGCAAGGCTTGCCTCCCCATGCGCGCTGCACCATGAGCCTGGCGACGTGACTTCCCTGCGGTTCGCGATATAAGCCTCCGCATCTGCATTGCGGCGGCACTGCGACCTCGTTCACGCCGGAATTCCCCAGGTTGCTTCAAGGTTGCTAATGCGCCGCATTCATGCCGATCTCCTTCTCGTTCTTGCGGCCGTCATCTGGGGTGTCGCCTTCGTCTTTCAGAAGACGGCGATGGACCACGTCGGACCGCTGCTGTTCGTCGCGGCGCGCTCGACGGTCGCGACCTTGGCGCTGGCGCCGTTCGCGCTCCGCGAGGGCCGCCATGCATCGGATCAGTTCCCGCGCGGGCTCACGCCCGTTGCGGTGCTCGGTGGCGCGGTCTTCTTCCTCGGCGCGGCCATCCAGCAAGCCGGAATCATCACCGCGACGGCGACCAACGCCGGCTTCCTGACCGCCCTCTATGTCGTGATCACGCCGTTCCTCGTTTGGATCGTGACGCGTCGCGCACCGACCTCTGTCATATGGCCGGCCGTCGCGATGTCGTTCGTCGGTGTATGGCTGCTCGGCGGCGGTACGCTCGGCAGCTTCGCCCGCGGCGATCTGCTCGTCGCCGTCTCCGCCTTCTTCTGGGCCGGGCACGTTGTGATCGTGGCGCAAGCCACGCGGCACGCCCGGCCGGTGACGTTCAGCGCCATTCAATTTGCCGTCGTGGCAGGCCTCGGGCTCGTCGGTGCGATCCTGTTCGAGCCGATCTCGCTCCCGGCCCTGGCAGCTGCCTGGCGCGAGATCGCCTATGTCGGGCTCCTCTCGAGCGCGCTTACGTTCACGTTGCTCGCGATCGCCATGAAACACACCCCGCCGACCGAGGCGGCTATCATCGTTTCGAGCGAAACGCTGTTCGCTGCACTCGCCGCTTATCTGGTCCTCGGCGAGCGTCTTTCGCTCGTCGGGTGGTGCGGCGCAGGCCTCATTCTTGCTGCCGTTCTGCTGGTCCAGACGGGGCCATTGATCGGTCCGTGGCGACGGCGCCTGTAAGGCCCTATAATGTATTGATATGTATTAATATTCGGGCGTGCCAATTTGGCCGTGAAGTGGGCGCTTTCGCGCCATTGCCGCGAGGCCCCGGCGTGCTATACCTGCCAGCAAATTCGGCGCCTCACGCATCCGATTCGGCAGATCGGAGCGTGTTTCATGCGCCTCTTTTCAGCCTACAGCGGGTGAACGAACGTGGCGGACAAGGACAAGACCGGCGGCGAGGGCGACGGCGAGGGCTCGAGCGATATCCGCCCGGTGCTGATCTCCGACGAGATGCGGCGCAGCTATCTCGACTACGCCATGAGCGTGATCGTGTCGCGCGCGCTTCCCGATGTGCGCGACGGCCTAAAGCCCGTGCATCGGCGCATCCTCTACGGCATGAACGAGCTCGGGCTCGACTGGAACAAGAAGTACGTCAAGTCCGCGAAGGTCGTCGGCGAGGTGATGGGTAACTTCCACCCGCACGGCGACAGCGCCATCTACGATGCCCTCGTGCGCCTGACGCAGGACTTCTCGATGAGCGTGCCGCTCGTCGACGGTCAGGGCAATTTCGGCTCGGTCGATGGCGATCCGCCGGCGGCGATGCGCTACACCGAGTGCCGCCTGCACAAGGTCTCGCAGCACATTCTTGACGATCTCGACAAAGACACCGTCGACTTCCAGGAAAACTACGACGGCACGCGTCAGGAGCCGTCGGTCATGCCGGCGAAGTTCCCGAACCTGCTCGTCAACGGCGCCGGCGGTATCGCGGTCGGCATGGCGACCAACATCCCGCCGCACAATCTCGGCGAGGTGATCGACGCCGCGATTGCGCATCTTGACAATCCCGACATCAGCATCGACGAGCTGGTGCAGATCGTGCCGGGCCCCGACTTCCCGACCGGCGGCCTCATCCTCGGGCAGGCCGGCGCCATGGCGGCCTATCACCGCGGGCGCGGCTCGATCATCATGCGTGCACGCGTCGAGGTCGAGGAACTGCGCAAGGACCGCGAGGCGCTGATCGTCACCGCGATCCCCTATCAGGTCAACAAGCGCACCCTGATCGAGAAGATCGCCGAGCAGATCCGCGAGAAGCGTATCGAGGGCATCTCGAACCTCTGGGACGAGTCGAGCCGGGAAGGGATGCGCATCGTCATCGAGCTCAAGCGTGACGCCGTTGCCGACGTGGTGCTGAACCAGCTCTGGCGCTACTCCGACCTGCAGACGACGTTCGGCGCCAATATGATCGCGCTCAACGGCGGCCGTCCCGAGCAGCTCAATCTCAAGGACATGATCCAGGCCTTCAACGCCTTCCGCGAGGAGGTGGTGAGCCGGCGGACCAAGTTCCTGCTCGCCAAGGCCCGCAACCGCGCTCATATCCTGGTCGGCCTCGCCATCGCCGTCGCCAACATCGACGACATCGTGAACCTGATCCGCCGTGCGCCGAGCCCTGCCGTCGCCAAGGAACAGCTCATGGAGCGCGACTGGCCGGCAAAGGACGTGGCGCCGCTCGTCGAGCTGATTGCCGACCCGCGCCATCGCGTATCGCATGAAGGCACGACCAAGCTCTCCGACGAGCAGGCGAGCGCGATCCTCGAGCTGCGCCTTGCCCGCCTCACCGCGCTCGGGCGCGACGAGATCGGCAACGACCTCGCCAAGATCGCCGAGGAGATCCGCGAGTATCTCGCGATCCTCTCCTCGCGCGCGCGCATCATCGACATCATCAAGGGCGAGCTGACCGCGATCCGCGACGAGTTCGCCGTGCCGCGCCGCACCGAGATCGTGCCCATGGAGGGCGATCTCGAGGACGAGGATCTTATCCAGCGCGAGGACTGCGTCGTCACTGTCTCGCTCAAGGGCTACGTCAAACGCGTGCCGCTCGCGACCTACCGTGCTCAGCGCCGCGGAGGCAAGGGCCGTTCCGGCATGACGACGCGCGACGAGGATATCGTCACGCAGCTATTCATTGCCTCGACTCACACGCCGCTGCTGTTCTTCTCCTCGCGCGGCATGTGCTACCGCATGAAGGTCTGGCGGCTCCCTGCCGCGACGCCGCAGGGCACGGGCAAGGCGCTCATCAACCTGCTGCCGCTCGAACAGGGGGAGGTCATCACGACCATCCTGCCGCTGCCGGAGGATGTGAGCACGTGGGTCGACCGCGAGCTGATGTTCGCGACGCGCAGCGGCAATGTCCGCCGCAACAGCCTCGCCGACTTCGAGAACATCAACCGCAACGGCAAGATCGCCATGAAGCTCGACGAGGGCGATCAGATCGTCGACGTCGCGCTCTGTGCGCCGAGCGACGACGTCCTGCTGACGACGGCCGCCGGTCAGTGCATTCGTTTCCCCGCCGAGGATGTGCGCCTCTTCAAGGGGCGCGACTCGACGGGTGTGCGCGGCATCCGCCTGGATGACGAGGACCGGGTGATCTCCATGGCCATCCTTGCTCATGTCGAGGCGACGCCGCCGGAGCGGGCCGCTTACCTGAAGCAGGCGAGCGCGATGCGCCGCGCCACAGGCGAAGGTGGGGAGAATGGCACCGAGCCCGAGGTCACGCCCGATCCCGAAGCCGAGGAGGCCGCGGGCGAGGAGCTGACGCCGGAGCGCTATGCCGAGCTTGGCGCCCGCGAGCAGTTCGTGCTGACCGTGTCGAGCCGGGGCTTCGGCAAGCGCACGTCGTCCTACGAATATCGCGTGAGCGGCCGCGGCGGCAAAGGCATCGTCGCCATGGTCGTCAACGACCGCAACGGCCCGCTGGTCGGGTCCTTCCCTGTCGAGCACAGCGACCAGATCATGCTCGTAACGGATGGCGGCCAGCTCATTCGCTGCCCCGTCGATGACGTCCGCGTCGCCGGCCGTAACACGCAGGGCGTGCGCATCTTCCGTACCGACGAGGACGAGACCGTCGCCTCCGTCGAGCGCATTCCCGAGGAAGGCACGAACGGCGAGAACGGCGGTGAGGATGGCGAGGACGGTGCGGCGAGCGGCAAGTAGGTCCGCCGCTGCAATGGGAGTGCGCACCCATGCGCAGGAATGAGATGAAAGCCCGGCTCCAGTCCGGCAAGCCGGCTCTCGGCTGCTCGATCATGATCCCGTCGCCGCAGATGGTCGAGATGGCGGCCCACGCGGGCTTCGATTGGGTGCTCATCGACATGGAGCACGGCACGATCGGCCTCGAGAGCGCCGAGCTCATGATCATGGCGGCTGAGGCGCGCGCTATTACACCGATCGTACGCCCGCGTAGCAACGCAAGCGCCGAGATCACTTCCGTCATGGACCGCGGTGCTGCCGGCGTGCAGGTACCGCACATCAATACGGCTGATGATGCGCGCCGCGCGCTGGCCGCCGTGAAGTTCGGCCCGGGCGACAATCGCGGCCTCGCTGCCGGCACGCGCCCCGACAGCTACGGCCTCGCCAAGGCCATGCCGGACTTCGTGCGCACGGCGAACGCCGAAAGCCTCGTCTGCATCCAGCTCGAGCACACCGAGGCCATCGGGAATGTCGACGCGCTGCTCGCCGTTGACGACATAGACGTGTATTTCATCGGGCCGTCCGATCTCTCGCAGTCCATGGGACATCCGGGAAATCCCAAGGCGCCGCCCGTCAAGGAAGCCATCGAGCGCACGCTCGCGCGCATCGTCGCTGCGGGGAAGACGCCAGGTATGCCCGCGACCGCCGACAACCTCGAGCAGGTCATCGCCAGCGGCTGCCGCTACATCTATACGCACCTGCCGAAGCTGTTCGGTGCGGGCGCGCAGGCATTCCTTTCGAAGGGGCGCGGCTAGGCGGTCGCGCTTTCAGCGCGAGCAAGGGCCAGCCCTCGCACT